>JAPKZQ010000046.1 GCA_026393675.1 Acidobacteriota bacterium
GTGAGCCGGAAGACGCTGTCGGCAATCCTGAACGGCCGCGCGGGCATTTCCCCGGAAATGGCCATCCGTTTGTCCTTGGCCTTCAACACGACCGCCGAGAGCTGGCTGAACCAGCAAGTCCAGTACGACTTGTGGCACGCCGATCGGAACCGGAAAAACTTCCACGTCCGACGACTGGTTGCCGCCTGATCGTCTCGTTCCCGTGTATTCCGCATAACGTCCACGGCTCACCCGCGGCCGCTCACGGTTCCTCGGCGGCCGTCGGGTGCAGCCGTTGGTTGGGCAGCTCCCTGATCTGGATCCGGGGTAGGTCCCAGGCTGCAGGGTGCACTGACCCGCTACTCGACAGCCATCACGGTCGCGCGCAGCTCATTGATGTGTGTCGCTTTAATCACTACGCCCGCTGACAGAGTCCCGTCAGTGTAGACTGGCGGCAAAAGCCCCCGTGCCACGTAGACATCCGCCAGGGCTGTCCTGAGATCGACAATGTGCCGCGCCTGGACCACTGTGCTGTTGGCGGCCGGATTTGGGTCGGCCCATAGGAAGGCGGGCAAGCCCTCCCGCGTACGCACCGCGTCGATATGGTCGCGAAGCTGCATCATGTGCGCGAGCCGGATGACTGTCGACCCCGGCGTCAACAGGCTGTCCTCGAACACCGAGAGCGTTCTGACCGTGAAACGATCGATCAGTGCTACGAAGGCCTGATTCGCGCCCGCGTTGTCGACCGCCTGCAGCGACGGGTCGTACGCATCGCTCCAATCGGAGGAAGCGGGCCCCCACACAATCATGTCGGCGTGCATCGGACGTTGCGGTACGAAGGTCGTCGTCGAAAAGAGTGCGACGGCGTCGACGTAGTAAGTGAGTCGCGAGGTGCCCCACCGAATCTTCCACTCGTGATACGCCAGCGGATCGAATCCAGGCGGCAGATCTACAACCGGACCGTGGCCCGCACCGAGGGGCTCCGCGGCATACCGGTTTAACTGAACTCTCAGCGGCGACACTCCGGCCTGCAGGTAGTTGCTGACGACCTCGATATCGACTTCGTCGTGATCGGTCGAGCAGGACGCACCGCATCCGTAGAAATACAGGCCGTACACAAGGCCACGCTGGAGACTGGTGAGGCGCATTCGAAACGCGAGAACCACGTCGGTCGTCGGGGATGGCTGAAACAACACGCGTGTCTTCGCGTGAGTGCCGTAGAGAGAGAGGCCCGTTGGGTTGAAGGTGTCGAGCGCGAGTCGGGCCGACCCATCCGCGACGACAAAGCGCCCGACACCGCCCTCGGTGACCCAATCTCTTAGTTGCGTGCGGCCGAGAAACGACCCCGCACCTATCTCCGTCGTCCAGATTGAGCGATCGAGCCGGTCAGCAGGAGCGCTGAAGTCGTCGGAGAAGGTCTGCGCCCAGCCTACCGACGGGACGATGAGCCACGCAAGGAGCAAGCATTTGACGATCATCCATGACATATGGCACGCCTGCAGCGAATCTGAGCCTGCCCAACGTTTCCGGCTCACCCGCGGCCGCTCACGATCGCGCGGCGGCCGTCGGGTGCAGCGCGTGTTAGGCGGCACGCTCAAGCCTGGTAGGAGAGCCCCCGGCACGTCGGTGCAGCCTGCGTGTGACCTAGCGAAGGATAAGGATATGCGTGACGTCAAAGTTCCCCTGGTTCTTGTGCGGGATGTACGTCACTCGTATTCTCATACCATTTTCGCAGCACGTTCCGCCTTCTACTGACGGATTCTTCCCTTGACCGGCGTTGAATTCCGTGACGAAACGATATTCCTTGCCCCCCGCTTCCATGGTGTAACCACGCCAGTACCGTGTTCCATCAGGGCCGGTGACAACCCCTTCAAGCGTTTGCGGTTGGCGCGGGAGTACCTGCGATGCCTTGACATCGCATTCTTCCACCCTCCAACCATTATCAGTCTGGCGGAATTGACAGGTGCCGGTGAGACGAACTGCACTTTCTTCCTCAAAGAATGTCGAGCCTGCCAGCGCTAAGTTCTCCAGCGTGCTCGGCTCGCGCGCGAGGACGGCAAAGTTACTCCAGTAGCCGACAAAAGCGTTTCCCTGCTTCCAAATGTCCTTCACGATGGACAGATCAGCGCTCCACTCAAGAACGTACATCTTGGTGCCAGCCAACTCCTGATCGAACCCATTCGTCTTCGCGAAGCGCGCGAGGGCAATCGCGCCGCCAGACTGACCGCTAACCTTTTGATCAAAATACTGCCGCGCCAGCGCTTCACGGTTGTCTGCGATCGAACAAGCCTGGGTCCCAATGTGTGAAAGCAGGAACAACCCAATCAACGGTAAGCGCTTGATCCATTTGGTCACACGGCCTCCCATCAAGTCCTGATCCGGTTCGTCGCCTTGTCCGCCGAACGATCCCGCATCACCCGCGGCCGCGGTGCGTCAGCTCCGGCGGCCGTCGGGTGCATGCGGTGGTTCGGCGGCGTTTAGCCGTCATCGTGGTTCCTCTCGCGTTCCGATCCTCTCGCGAACGCGCCCGAGCCAGTCGTCGTCCAGTCTGAAGTTGAAGACCTTGATCTGATCGCCTGGCGCGTACACTGCCGTCAGCTCGCTCAGATACGTGGCCTTGAGATCGGCCGCAGCGCGTCGAGACAGAACGCCTTCGTCGGCATATAGAGCAAAGAGCTGCTCCGGCAGGTCGAACGTGAAGATCGGCTCCCGCTGTCCCGATTGGTGGACGGACCAACCCTGTGCGTTGTGTTCCTCGGGCAAGTAAATCTCGACGCGTTCCAGGGCTGGGAGCCGTTCGAGGTCGAGACCCGGACGTGGCACGAGGAACACCGGGAAAGCCTGTCCAATGGTGGCGACGAGAGCCTGGCCGATCTGCCGCGTGGACGCAGCCACAGGATCGAGCCATGGAAACCGGGCCGCTCCTCCAGGAGGGACCACATCTGGTTGGAGGCGCCGGCGCAGTTCTCTCCGGACCTCCGAGACAGTGATCTCCGCTACTTGGCCGTCAGCCCTCAGCGTCAAGCCGTCCGTGGCGGCTTCAATCGATCGCAGGATGGGCGCGAAGTTGGACGACCGTGCAAGCGGCAACAGGTAGACGTCGTGAGCGAAGGCGTAGTCCTGCGCATCCGCGGTGAAGGGGGAGGAGCTGAAGATGGCACCTTGGTAGTGGTACCGCGCCGGCGCCGGGTGTCGTGCGTCGCGAGCTACCCAGTACTCGGATACGTCTTTGATTACGCCGACGGTTCCTCGGACGATCGGCAGCCCGATCGGACGGTCGTCGCGATAGGATTTGGTCTCGACAAGAAGGCGCTGCGGATTTGAGAACGGTTGCCCGAGTCGAAAGTCAGCGACGGCGTCAATCTGGTGCCTGGCGCCCCTGCCGGCCACCGTCAGCCCAGCGGCGACCATGCCGAGTGTCGGGTCAACTCCGGGTTCGGACACCGTCCGGTAGCCCGCGGCTCGAAGCAGCATCAGCACTGTCTCTTCCAGCAGTGCGCCGCGAACCTGGTGGATCGACGCCACTGTCGTGCCTCCTTCGACTGGATCTCCGACTGTCCGTCCGCCTAACGATCGCGCTCACCCGCGGCCGCTCACCAGTCGCCGGCGGCCGTCGGGTGCAGCGCGCTGTTCGGCAGTGCCTTCGCGCTCCTCGGGCGTGTCTGCCAGCCACGTGACCAGCCTGCAATGTGGCCAGGAGCTCGGCCTGCGTTACGGTCTGACCTCGCGAGCAACAACAAGGTAGTACCCTATGTCGAACCCAAAGACGGTTACGGCGTCGAGCGCAACGAAGCGCCACCCGTCTTTCGCCATGTCGTTCAGGTACGTCTCGATCCTTCGGGCCTTGTTGCCGGCGGAGTAGCAGAACCAACTGCTGGCGACCCTGTATTCCATGTTGCCCCTCCAACAGAATCGAAGCGACGCCTACCGTCGGGTGGCACCCTGCCGCCTGATTCGGGTGCGCACGATATGGTCGGACGAGCGCACTACAGGTCGGCTACTGGTTGTGCACCGCGTTCTCACGACGTTCCGTCCCTTCCCTCACCCCGTCATCTGCCGAACGTTCGCAATGAGCCGCGGCGCGCACGATCGCTTGGGCGCCGCCGGCTCCATTGCGGTGTTAGACGGCGTGTCTCACGAGGAGAACTATCTCCCCGCTGGTTCGTGGGCAACACCAGTCACAGAACCTTGCCGCACGCCGGGCACTTGGTCGCACCGGCGCCGACTTCGCTACCGCAGTGGTAGCAGAATGGCGCAGATTCGGTTGAGCGATCCGCCGTGGAATCCACTGCTACATCAGCGCCGTCGTCAGCGTCAGAGACGTCGGTGCCAGAGTCAGAGGGTTCGACGAGTGAGGCCCTTCCGTTGGGACGCAGCGACATGACGGTTGCCCTGAGATCATCGGTGAGGAAGGGCGATGAATGTACAGCCGTGTCAAGAGTCGCGCGGAGGAGCTGGCCTTGAGCCGCCACCATGACGCCAATCACGAAG
The DNA here is from genome assembly GCA_026393675.1 of Acidobacteriota bacterium. Taxonomy (NCBI): domain Bacteria; kingdom Pseudomonadati; phylum Acidobacteriota; species Acidobacteriota bacterium. Next base: position 4,471 of record JAPKZQ010000046.1, read on the forward strand.
AAGACCGCCCCCACCATGATCCCGATGATCAAACCACCGCCAGGCGATTTCATGGCCTCGCTGACACCGGCGAAAATGAAAACGCCGAGGATGCCACCTCCAACCTTGATTGCCTGGCCAAACCAGCTGATTGTGTTCGCGACTCGATAGGCGTCGACGTATCGCCGTTGCGCAACCGAAGCAAACCGCGAGCGTCTACCGGGTTTTGCCGAGGTGGTGGTTGCTGGCATGTTCTTCCTTCAACTCCAGTCCGGTCCCGAAGCCAGTTCAGCCGTCTAACGATCGCGCTTCAGCCGCGGCGGTTCACGATCGCGCCAACCGCCGTCGGCTGCAAGCGCTTGTTAGCCCGTCCTCTTTGATGCTCAGCGCTCATGAGCGCCCTGGTACGTGCGACTTATCGTCTTGACTCGAAGTACTTCTTCAACGCCTGTATGAGCGGAGCGATGAGTCTATTGGCCTCTTCCGTGTAGACCCCTGCCCCCCACGTTGTGTCGCCGATCTTCCATGTGTAGCGGTTCTGCCACAATGGGGACGTTACGACGATGTACTCCTTGGTTTCCGCAAACAGTGTCGGTATGTCCCAAGAGTAGATCTTCTCGGCGTCGATCGTCTTCACGATCCGTTCGCGTTCTGCAGCGGCGTGGAAGTGGAGGCGCAAGTTCGGGTGCACGACTCTGACCTGTCCTGGCATCGTCTCCTCACGAAACGTCAGATTGGCGTTGACGAAATCCAATCGGAACAACGGCTCTTCGAGACCATGAGGATGCCCCATCTTCCCCTTGTCGGAAACAAGGCTGCAGGTCCATCCGGTCGGAAGGTGCTTCTGAACATCGGAAGCGACAGCTTCACCCGGCGACTGGTCGATTCCCCCAGCCGTTGCGCACTCAAACACAACAGCTGCGAACATGACGGCGAGAACGCTGAATGATGTCCGCATGTCGGACGTTCCCAGCCAGGAAACCGAGCCACTGTGTACTCAACCAGGATCGAGCCCCCGTCTTCGTTCGTCCTGTCGGGCTAACTTGTTATTCGACTGCGTAGCCTCGTACGCGGAGTCCGTCAGGTATATGCCCGTCGAGGCGCACGGTGTCCCAGCCACGAAGTCTCACAATGCGCGCATCTTAGCACCGCCCGACGCAGCCCGAACGCCGATTCATACCTTGCCGATTCATACCTTGCAAACAGGCTGGCGTGGTTACCTGCGACGACCGCAGGTATGACGGCGACGAAGAACTGCCGGCTTGGTGGCAAACCTCCGTTGCCCCAGCGATTTGAGCGCACCGAGCCCCGAGAACATGGAGCCGGATACCTGCGAGAACGGCGTTGTATCCCGTCGGACATCACTGGACCTCGCGCAATGGTGCTACAGGCGGTCCGCCGGACTTCGCGACTGCCACCGGTCCAGGTGCAACGGGCAGGGTGATGTGAGAAGGCGCCCGCCGCGCTACTTGACGATCGGAGCAGGCGACCGGGTCGCGGCGCACGCCCGTCCGCCCGACCGTCGCGCCATCTGGGGCGCGACTGCGGACGCGGTTCGGGTGCTTTCGTTCCCGACGCGATCCACGGCGCTGACGGCCACGGCAGTGACTGGCTTGGCGCCCTTCTCGAGTGTCGCGCTGGTTCGCGCGCCTGGCACGATCTGGTGGGTCCATGCGCCGTCGCGCTGTTGGTAGACGACCCACAGGAACGCTGCTTCCTGACCGCGCGGCGTCCACGAGACGTCGAGGCCGCTCGCGCCAGCCTTCACGCGCGCCTCCGGCGAGGTGGGCGGCGTGGCGTCGAGCCACGGGCTCGCTGGAACCAGTGCCTGTTTCGCGTAGGGTCCGGTGAAGTTCTGCCCCTGGCCTTCGAGCACGCCCTTCAGCAACGCGCCGGGCAGAGCCGTGTCTGTGCCCTGCAGCGCCTTCATGCTGAAGAACACGTTGCCCGGCGCATCAGGGACCATGCCGCGCGTGATCATGATCTGGTTGACGATCTCCCGCGCGCCGTCTTTGCTTCGTCCCTGGCCGATCGTCAGGCCCGGCCACAGATGCCGACCGCGCTTGTTCTGGTCTTTCCACCAGCCAAGCAGCACGGGGTAGCTCTGGGACACGCGGCTGATCTGCCAGTAGAGCTGCGGCGTGTAGTAGTCCACCCACCCTTCCGCGAGCCACAACCGCGCGTCGGCGTAGAGCCTGTCGAACTGGTCGTACCCCTGGATCGACGCCGGCGACCCGGGTCGCCAGATCCCGAACGGGCTGAGGCCGAACTTGCAGTGCGGCTTCGCAGCCTTGATCTCGAAGTAGAGGCGCTGGATGAAGCGGTTGACGGCCTCGCGGCGCCAGTCGTTTCGCGCGAGGGTTCCGCCTGCAGCCCGGTACGCCGCGAAGCTCGCACCGTCCGGAAAGTCCTTGCCGTCGTTGTAGTCCCAGTAGGGATAGAAGTAGTCGTCGAAGTGCACGCCGTCGATGTCGTAGCGGCGGACCACGTCCATGACGACCGCGATGGAGTGATCCTGCACGCTCTGCAGCGCGGGGTCCATCCAGTAGTAGCCTTTGTCGCCAAGCTTCACCACCATTTCGGGGTGGGCCTTGACGAGGGAGTTCGGCGCAAGACCGTCGACGCCTCCGGGATGGGACGGATGATTGGCACGGTAGGGGTTGAACCACGTGTGGAACTCGATGCCCCGCTTGTGGGACTCGGTGACCCAGAATTCGAGCGGGTCGTAGTACGGGTCCGGCGCCTGGCCCTGCGTGCCGGTCAGGTAGGCCGACCAGGGTTCGAGATCAGACTTGTAGAGGGCATCGGCCTGCGGGCGCACCTGAAACACCACCGCGTTCATGTTGAGTTCGACCAGCCGGTCGAGGATGGCGATGGCTTCGGCCTTCTGCGCGTCGGTCGACAGCCCGGGTTTCGACGGCCAGTCGATATTGGCGACAGTGGCGACCCAGGCGGCTCGGAACTCGCGATCGGGAGAAGGAATCTCGGCCGCCACAGGTGCAGCCGCTTGCTGCGCGACCGGCAGGTCGGTGCCTGTCATCATGCCAACCGTCAATCCAGCCGCAAGCCAGCGAGGGAAGAGTCGAGTCATCGTCGTATTGGTCCCTTGCGGACGAAGTTACTGGAGACGGTTTCAAAACCTGCATGAGTGGCCAGTTGTCCGACCACCAGAACGGGTTTCGAAACCGGTTCTCGCGTCCAGGAACAGAAACCGTAGTAGCGATCAGCGCCTCTCCAACACGCTCAGCTTGATGGCCGAGGCGGCAGTTTGTGAGCGGTAGACCCGCTCGATCGCCTTCTGGAAGTCGGCCGCCGTGGCCGTATTGATGTTGCAGAACTTCTGCGGGTTCAGGTTCACGAGCGGGAACCAGCTGCTCTGGATCTGCACCATGAGGCGATGGCCGCGGCGGAACGTGTGGAACACGTCCGGCATCACGTACTCGACCCTGGTCGCCTGGCCTGGCACGAACGGCTCCGGCTTCTCGTAACTGTTGCGGAACTTTCCGCGCATCGCCTCGCCGCGCACCAACTGCTGGTAGCCGCCCATCACGGACGGCGCCTGGGGCATGGCGGCCATTGAAGAGGCCGGCGCACCCGGCTCGCGATAGCCATCCGGATACACATCAATCAGCTTGACGACCCAATCCGAGTCCGTGCCGCTGGTCGACACCTGGAGACTGGGCGAGATCGGGCCGGCGACGGTCAGGTCCGCTTCGAGCACATCGGTAACGTAGGTGAGTACGTCGGGCCGCCGGGCGGCGAACCGCTGATCGTCGATCATGTGCTCGCGCGTCATACCGATCGCGATGTTGTTGATATACGGCACCGGACGGGCCGGATCGCTCACGTACTCGTCGTAGGCGGTCGCTGCGCCGGACGGCGCGGTCCACGTCAGTCGTCCGCCCGCCGCCAGGTACAGCGTCTTGGTGACAGCCTGCTTCGGCGGCCATGCATCAAGGCGGCGCCACTGGTTGCTGCCGGTCTCGAACAGGTAGGCCTCGGGCAGCTTCGGATCGGGCTTGTCCTTGAGGTAATGGGCGAAAAATGGCAACTCGATCTGCTCGCGGTAGAACGGCCCTGTCTTCGCGCCGAATTTGACCGCGCCGAGCGTGTCCCCGTCGCCGCGCGCCCAACCTCCATGGACCCAGGGTCCCATCACCAGCATGTTGGACGCGCCCGGGCTCTGGCGCTCCACGTTCTTGTAGGTCTCGAGCGCCCCGAACAGGTCCTCCGCGTCGAACCAGCCACCCACCGTCATCACGGCCGGCTTGATGTTCTTGAGGTGCGGCCTGAGGTTGCGCGCCTGCCAGAAGGCGTCGTACGTCTCGTGCGCCATCAGGTCGTTCCAGAACGCGATCTCGCCCTTGAAGTACTTCGTGTTGACGTTCGGCATCGGCCCCAGTTTCAGGTAGAAGTCAAAACCATCCTGGGTGCCGTAGTCGAAGCGCGGTCCTGACGCGGTGGTCGGCGATGGCCGCGGCCGTCCGAACCCCGAAAAGAAACTGAACGCGTGCGGCAGGTAAAGTGTGCCGTTGTGGTGGAAATCGTCGCCGATGAACCAGTCCGAAATCGGCGCCTGGGGCGAGGCCGCCTTGAGGGCCGGATGCGCATTGATCATCCCGGCCGACGTGTAGAATCCCGGGTACGAAATCCCGTACATCCCGACGCGGCCGTTGTGGCCCGCGACGTTCTTGAGCAGCCACTCGATCGTGTCGTACGTGTCGGAACTCTCGTCGATGTCCTTCGGCCCGTTCTTCACCTCGAGGTGGGGCCGCATGTCGACGAACGCCCCTTCCGACATCATGCGCCCCCGCACATCCTGGTAGACGAAGATGTACCCGTCGCGCGTGAACAGATCCGACGGCCCGATGGCGGTCTTGTACGCGTCCGGACCGTACGGCGCCACGCTGTACGGCGTGCGGTTGAGCATGAGGGGATACTTCTGGCTCCGGTCCTTCGGCGTGTAGATGGAGGTGAACAGCTTGACGCCGTCACGCATCGGAATCTGGACTTCGAGCTTGGTGTAGTTGGCCCGGACGTAATCCGGCGCCTGGCCCGACAAGACGAGCGACGCCCCGCCGACCACGAATCCCAACACGCCAATCTGCAGTACGCGCCGCACGCGTGGTCTGACCATCAGAACCTCCCCATCTACTCCGGCTGAAAGGGAGATTCTATCTCACCGATCGGTAAGTAGCCGCAGCCCGTGCCTGCGAGACGACGGTTCCTCCGCGTCCCCGCTCACGCAAGCCGGCAAAATGCGTCTCCGGCCGGAGGCGGGCCGCGCGACGCCGGCTGCCGCTTCGCGGACGAAAACGCCGGCTGGTTCCTTTGGCCTGCAACGCGTTTTGCAGACTGACGCTGTCGGCTTGGTTCGAGGGGCCGCTCCGGAAGCCGCCCGCCCACCGGCACGTGCACCAGGAATTGGTGCGTGCTCCATTCTTGCTTCTTACTTCCTGCTTCCCCCTCTCCTGTTTCGTTTGCCGCCCGCGCCAATCAAGCGTACAATTTGCCGAATCAGGCACTCTGCTTGACCGGCGGCACTGGTCACAACGGCCCACGAGCGGATTTCCATGAGCGACACCAACAAAACCTGGGGACATACGGTGCTGGGCTGGTTCGTCGTCCAGGACGACGAGGGCAACCCGGCCGCCGGGCCCGCCGTTATTGAGGCCGCCCCCGCCCACGCGGTCGAGCAGGTGTTTGTCACCAATCCTCCAGCCGCCGTGGGTGGCAAGGTGGACTTCGACCAGGTGTACGACGCCGCCGGCATCGGGAGCGACGAACGCCAGCGGGTGACCAAGACGCTCGAGCTGCTCGCCGCGTTGCCGTCCGACACACCGACGCCGGTCAAGAAGCAGATCGTCGAGGCGTCGCTCACGGCGTTTGGCGTCCCCATTGACAAGATCATCGAGTCGGGCGTGGCCGAGATCCAGGCGCTCGAGGGCTACATCCGGGCGGGGGCCGCCGACACCCAGCAGGTGTTCGCCGATGCCGAGACGCGGATCAAGGCGAAAGAGGACGAGATCCGCCAGCTCCGCACGGTGATGGACGAGCGCGTGCAAGAACAGCAGGCAGCCACCAAGGCGTGCAACGACAAGAAGCTCAGCATCCAGCAGATTCTCGAGTTCTTCGGCCAGGAAGCCGTGGCGCGCGTCGTCGCGGCCTCACCGAAGCTGCGGGCACCGTCGCGCAAGGGATAGGCCCGGCGCGGGCCGGCGGCCGCATCGAACGAAAGGTTACGGGCATGGGACTCATCTCGCGGTTCGGCAACCTGTGGCGGGGCTTCCTGTCACTGTGGATTTCGGACATCGAAAAGGAACACCCGGAGATCGCGTACGAAAACGCCATCAACTCGATGGTGGAAAAATACACGAGGCTCAGGACGGCGACGGCCGCCATCATCCGTCGGCGCGAGGATATCGACGCGCGCCAGAAGACCGACACCGAGGAACTGGCCCAGGTGGAGGCGCAGCTCACCGTCGCGGTTGAGACCAACCAGGACGACCTCGCCGTGGGGCTCATCCAGAAGAAGAACGAGCTGATCAAGGAGCTGGCGGACCTGCGCATCGAGCTCGAGACCGCGCAGAAGGACGCCGACTCGGCGAAGTCGTCGCTGCTGACCGTGCAGGCCGAGATCAAGAAGCTCAAGGCCGAGCGCGACACGATGCTGGCGAAACTCCAGTCGGCCCAGGCTCGTATCAAGATCCAGGGCCAGCTCGACGGGCTCTCGGTCGACGCCGATGTCCAGGCCCTCGACAACGTGCGCGAGCACATCCGCACGACGATTGCCGAAGCCAACCTGGGGCGCGAAATGTCCGAGTCGTCGCTCGACGCGCGGCTGGCGGCGCTGCAGACGCAGGCGGGTGACGTGCAGGCGCGTCAACAACTGGCCGAGCTGAAGGCCAAGCGCGCGGCCCAGGCCGCCGCCCAGGGCCAGAAGACCCTGTAGGAGCGGGAGAAACAGACCATGAAGCTCACTGCATTCGCTAAGTTCTTCATCACGGTCGTCATTCTGGCTGTCGTCGGCTACGCGGTCTACACCTACCGCGGCACCGATATCAAGAAGTGGGCCGTCGGCGACAAACCGGCGGCCGGGGCGGCCGAACAAGTGACAACCGGCGACTTCGCCTCCCTCAACAACGCACCTCCCGATCCGGCCCGAAACGCTGGCGCGACTGGCGTCAACGGCACGGCCCTGGGAGCGGGCGGGCGGCTCACCCGCCCGCTCGTGGTGGCCATCAACACGTGGGCCGGCCACGCGCCGGGCATCGTCTTCAATGGCGGGCTCGATGCGAATGCCGGGTCGAACTTCCGGAAGCGCTACGGCTTTGATGTCAAGTTCGTGCTGATCGAGGACCCGGCCGCCAAACTCGCCGCGTTCCGCAACGGCGACGTGGACCTGATGTGGGACACGGTGGACAACTGGGCGCGCGAGGCGTCCATCCTGTCGGAACAGAACCAACAGGCACGATCGATCATGATGCAGGACTGGTCGCGCGGCGGCGACGGCATCGTGTCGCTCACCTCCATCAAGTCGGTCGAGGACCTCAAGGGCAAGAAGATCTCGTGCACGCAGTTCACCCCGTCGCACTTCCTCCTGCTCTACCTGCTCGCGCAGTCTGGCCTGACCACCGAGGATCGGACCGCCCTGGAGAAGTCGATCATCTTCGCCAAGGACGGGCCGGATGCCGCCGCCATGTTCAAGGCCGGCCGGGTGGACGCGGCCGTAACGTGGGAACCCGACCTGTCGGCCGCTGTGGCGGCCAGGGGTGACGCGGCGCACGTGCTGGTGTCGACCACCGCGGCGAGCAACATCATCGCCGACACGCTCATCGCCCGGCAGGATGTCGTGAACACGGCGCCCGAGACGCTTCGCGACTTCGTCCACGGGTGGTTCGACGGCATCGACATGATCAAGGCCGACCCGAACGCCGCGTATGCCATAGTGGCCAAGGCCTTGAAGCTTGATGCCGACACGGTGTCGGGCATGCTATCGGGCCTCAAGCTGACGCCTTACGCCGACAACGCGCAGTTCTACGGCCTCACCGGTGGCAAGGCGCACTTCGAAACGCTGTTCGACACGGCCTTTGTCATCTGGCGCAAGAAGGGGCTCGTCACGCGCCCCGTCTCCGCGAAGGACTGGGTCGATGTGCGCTTCATCAGCGCGCTGGCCGCCGCCTACCCGGGCCAGGCGGTGGAGGAGCCGAAGATCACTGCCAAGGCGCCATCGGCCAACGACCGCGCCATCGTGAACAAGCAGATCCAGATCCACTTCACGCCGGGATCCGACGAGATCATGCCGGGGTCGTACTTCGTGCTCGACGCGCTCGGCGAGACAATGACCTCGTTCGGAAACACGTACCTGCGCATCGAGGGCAACACGGACTCGACCGGACCGGCGGCTGTGAACCTGACGCTGTCGGAGCGCCGGGCTCTGGCCGTCAGGACCTACGTGCTGAAGAACTTCCCGAACATTCAGGCGGCGCGTTTCCAGACGATCGGCCGCGGCGCGGCCAACCCGGTGGCGGACAACGCAACCGAGACGGGCCGCCAGCTCAACCGGCGGACCGAGATCAAGGTCGTGCTCGCGACCAAGTAGTTCAACTGGGAGACCGGGGGGCGGCATTCACGATGCAGCCTCCCGGGCCCGGACTCCCGTCTCCTGACCACTGACACGCAACGAGAATCTGGCCGATGTCTCACAGCCGTTTCTTTGCCCTGCGGCAACCACTTCCACGCTCTACGAGCCTCGTGGTTGGGCTGGTGCTGCCGGCAGTGGTGCTGGGCGCGTGGTGCATCGCCTCGTATGGCGGCCTCGCGCCGCCCGACTTCCTACCGTCGCCAAGCGAGACGGTGCGCGGCACGCTGCAGTTGTTCATCGAATACGATCTTGCGCGTGCCATCTGGGTGTCGACCCAGCGCATCCTGATCGCGTTCCTGCTCGCCTCGGCGATTGCCCTGCCGCTTGGCGTCCTGATGGGCGCTTTCGAGCCGGTCAACCGCCTGTTCGAACCCATCGTGGCGCCGCTGCGCTACATGCCGATCTCGGCGTTCATCCCGCTCCTCATCCTGTGGTTCGGGATCTACGAAAAGCAGAAGGTGGCCTTCCTGTTCCTGGGCGTCTTCGTGTACCTGCTGCCCGTGGTCGTGTCGGCAATCCGCGCCGTACCGGACGAACTGGTGCAGACCGCCCTCACGCTGGGCGCGACGCGCCTGCAGGTGATCCGCACGATTCTCCTGCCGGCGGCGCTGCCCGAGATCTTCGATTCCTTCCGCGTGATGAACGCCATCTTGTGGACCTACGTTATCCTGGCCGAAGGCGTAAACGCGCAGGGCGGTCTGGGTTACATGGTGGATCTGGCCTACCGTCATCAGAAGGCCTCGTGGTCGTTTGCCGGCCTGCTGGTCATCGGAGGAATTGGATTGCTGACCGATCTCCTCATCCGATCGGTGTCCGGCATCCTGTTCGGCTGGCGGGAAAAGTCGACATGAGCGAGGGCCACGCGCACCAACCCGAGCAGGTCAAGCTCGGCGAGCCCGGCACCGTCGCCGTCACCGTCGAGGGGCGCGGCGAAGCGACGCCACCCACCTACCGGGCGGATCTCGCCGGCACGCCCCCCAAGCTGCGCATCCGCGATTTGTGCATTACCTACATCGATCGGACAGGCCACCAAACGGAGGCCGTCCGCGACGTCTCGTTCGACATCGTCGACAAGCCAGGCACCGGCGAGATCGTCGTGTTCCTGGGGCCGTCCGGCTGCGGCAAGTCGACCATCCTGAAGGCCGTCGCGGGTCTCCTGGCGCCGACCAAGGGCGAGATTCTGGTCAACGGCAAGGCGTTTGACGGACCGGGCCGTGACCGCGGCATGGTATTTCAGGCCTACACATCGTTCGGGTGGCTCACCGTCCGCCAGAACGTGGAGTACGGGCTGCGCATGGCCGGGGTGGCCGCCTCCGAGCGACGGGGCCGCGCGCTGAAGTACCTGAAAGCCGTGGGCCTGGATGATGTTGCGGATCGGTACCCGAAGGACTTGTCGGGCGGCATGAAGCAGCGCGTGGCGCTCGCCCGCACGCTACTGAACGGCCCCAAGCTCGTGCTGATGGACGAGCCCTTCGGCGCGCTCGACCCGCAGACCCGGTGGGGCATGCAGGGCTTGTTGCTCGACGTGTCGCGCACCGAGGACAACACGACGCTGTTTGTCACCCACGACGTGTCCGAGGCCGTGTACCTGGCGGATACGGTCTACGTGCTGTCGTCGCGCCCGGCGCGCATTCTGCACCGCGTGGATGTCCCCTTCTTCGCCAATCGCGACATCTCGCTCAAGTCGGCGAATGAGTTCCGGGCCGTTGAAAAGCAGTTGCTCGACCTGCTGTACGCGCCAGCGGCCAACGAAGGCCGCCAGTCGGTCGAAGGGTAGAATAGGCCCATGGCATCGACCGACAAGCGCGGCAACAGGCCGGCCGCAAAACCGGCCACCGTCGATCCGGTCGCCCCGCTCGCCGCGGTGCCGTCCTCGCCTGTGCTGGACCCGCCGCCGGCGCCGGCCGCCCTTGCCGATTTCCTCAAGGACAGGGTGCCGTACCTGCGCTTCGCGTTTTCCAACCCGTACAATCTCTCGCTGCTCGGCGGTGCCCTGGCGGCCTCGGTGCTGACGCTGAACCCGCTCATCGCGCTGGTGGCGCTTGGCGGCGAGGCACTCTGGCTGCTGCACGCGCCGGGATCGGAGCGGCTGCGGCACCTGCTCTGGGATCCGCGGTTTGCCGAGCTGAAGGCCGTGTACGATGCCGAGCAGCGGTCGGCCCGCATGCAAGTGCTCGGCGCGACCGACCGCCAGCGTGTCGAGAAGCTCATCGAGTTCAAGCAGGACATCGGCCGGCTGGCGGGCCAGAACCCGTCGTTCACGAACGAACTGCTCCGGGGCGAACTGGTGAAGACCGATCGCCTCGTCGAGTCCTTTCTCGACATGGCTGTCACGTGCGCGCGATACGAGCACTATCTGGCGTCGGTCGATATGAGCGTGCTCGATCGCGACCGCGAACGCTGGAACGGCATCGTCACCAACACGCACCCGGAGGCCTCGCAGGTCGATATCGCCCGCAAGAACCTGGCCGTCATCATGAAGCGATTCGAGAAAGTACAGGAGATTCAGCGCTACCTCGGCGTGGCGCGCGGCCAGCTCGATTTGATTGAGAACTCGTTCCGCCTGCTGGCGGACCAAATCGTGACGATGCAGTCGCCGCAGGAGCTGTCCGGCCAGCTCGACGAGCTCCTGAACGGGGTCGAGGCCATCAAGGCCAGCACGGCCGACACCGAGCGCATGCTGAGCAGCATGGGGCTCACCAACAACGTCTGACATCCATATGGTTGACGAGCGCTTGCTTCCCGCCTGGGCCGAGGATCTCCGCCGCCGGTACCTACGCGGCGAAGCCTCCATGTTCGTGCTGCACGGCAACGTGTACGACGTCGTGATACACGGGCAGCGGAGCTACGCCCTGACTGAGTTCCTCTGCGACGTCCTCCTCAGGGAATCGCGCGAGACGCTGGCCACCTACAACCTGGCGAGCGGCGTCCGCTTTCCCAAGCGAGCCTCCTCGGTCACCGGGATCGACGACCTGCTGCTCGCGACCGACAAGGCCAGGGTGCTCCCGGCGCTCGAGCGGTTGCTGGTCGGGTCGACGCGCGCGGCGGTCATCATCGAGTACGCGGAAGCGATTGCGCCAGCGGGTGACCTGACGTTCCAGGCAGACTCAGATCGCGCCGCGGTCATCACGCTGCACCGCTGGTCATCGCTCCCGGCCATCGAGAAAGGCGACAACATCATCATTCTCGTCGCCGAGAACCTGAGCGAACTGGCCCCGAAGATTGTCTCGAACCCGAAGGTCGCCGTCGTCGACATTCCGATGCCGGATCGGGACACGCGCGCGGCGATGGCGAAGCTGGCCGATCCGAAGCTCACCAACAAGGACACCGAGCGCTACGCAGACATCACGGCCGGCCTGAAGAGCGTGCAGATCGCGTCCATCCTGACGCCGCCGCCAGCGTCGGAGGAGGAGGCAGCCCGGCGCGAGGCATTCATCAAGGACATTCTCGGAGCCGGGCCGGATGTGCCCGAGCGCGCGAAACGGCTGGCCGCCATGACCGCCGGCATGAACCCGGACGAGATTCGGCGCCTGCTCGCGCCCACCGCCTCGGCTCCCCTGTCCGACGCCGCCGCCCAGGCCGAGCGCGCCCGTGCCGACATCGATCGCGTGATTGCCAGGCGCAAGCGCGAGATCCTCGAGCGCGAGTGCTTCGGGCTGGTCGAGTTCGTCGAGCCCGAGCACGGGTTCGAAGTCGTGGGCGGGATGGACGAGGTCAAGAAGGATCTGATGGTCGTCGCCGAGAACATCCGCGAAGGGCGCACGAGCCGCGTGCCGATGGGCATTCTCTTTACAGGCCCGATGGGCACCGGCAAGACCTTCGTGGCCGAGGCCTTCGCGAAGGAATGCGGCCTGACGACGATCAAGCTGAAGAACTTCCGATCGAAGTGGGTGGGCGCAACCGAAGGCAACCTGGAGAAGGTGCTCACGGTCATCCGGGCCATCGGCCAGGTGGTGCTGATTATCGACGAGGGCGACCGCGCCTTCGGCAACACCGATGGCGAGACTGATGGCGGCACCTCGTCTCGGGTCATCGCCCGCATCAAGGAATTCATGTCCGACACGTCGAACCGCGGGCGGATTCTCTTCCTGGTGATGACCAACCGCCCCGACAAGCTCGATGTGGACTTGAAGCGGGCGGGCCGGCTCGACCGGAAGATCCCGTTCCTCTACCCGCAGACACCTGAAGAGGTCGAGAATGTCGCGCGGGCCTCGGTGCGCAAGAACAAGGTCCTGACGCTGGTCGATTTCACGGCCATGCGGGCGGATTTCTCGGCTCACCTCGTCGGCTACAGCAACGCCGACATTGAAGCCGTCATCCTCATGGCCAATGACGATGCAGCGCGGGAAGCGGGCGGCGAAGCGGACGTCCAGGCACGGCACTTCGCACATGCGGCGGCCGATTATTTCCCCAGCCGCGATGCTGAACTGCTCGAGTACATGGAACTGCTGGCGGTGTTCGAAGCCTCGAGCCGGCGCCTCCTGCCGGCGAAGTACGCCTCGATGACGCCGGAGGCGCTCGACCTGCGCCTGCGCACGCTGAGACTGGCCGTGGGCGGCCGCCGCTAGCCCCGGAACGGCCTGTTTCTCAGACCGTCCGCGACGACTCGCGCCGGTAGTGGCGCAGCGCCGGCGTGCGTGCCGCGATCCAGACCGTGGCCAGCACACACCCGATGCCGCCCGTCACGACCGAGAAGGGCGCGCCAAACAGGTTGGCGACCAGACCGGCCTCGACTTCGCCAAGTTGCGGGCCGCCCATGAAGAACACCATGTTGACGCCGACCATGCGGCCCCGCATGTGGTCGGGCGTCTCCATCTGCCGGATCACGTTGCGAAACACCGTGCTGACCGTGTCGGTCGCGCCGGTCAGCGCGAGACAGATGAACATCATCCAGAACGACCGCGTCAGCCCGAACGCGATGGTGGCCACGCCGAAGCTCGCCACCGACCACAGCATCACAATGCCGCGCCGATCGATCCGGTCGACCAGCCGCACCATGGCCGCGCTGGCCACCAGCGCGCCCACCGACTGCGCCGCGTACAACCAGCCGTACCCGTGCACCCCGACGATGAGGATGTCCTGCGCGAAGATGGGCAGCAGCGTGTTGGCCGAGGCGAAGAAGGTCGCGAAAAAGTCCAGTAGCATCGACGACCGGATGAGCGGCTGCGAGAAGACGAAGCGCAGGCCGTCCATCGCCGCGCGCAGGCTCATCTCGATCCGCGCGTGCCCGTCGCGCGTGCCGCGGCCCTGGACGCCGCGCATCATCAGCAACGCCGCGATCACAAAGAGAAACGAGAGCGCGTTGAGCCAGTATGCCCAGGCGATGTCACCGAGGAGCATGGCACCGGCGAACGCGGGGCCGCCGACCACCGCGGCAATCTGAAACATGATCGTGTTCAGGCTGATCGCGTTGGCCAGGTCGCTGCGCGGCACGAGATTCGGCACCAGCGCCTGACGCGACGGACCATCAAACGATCCCGCGATGGCGGTGAGGCCCGCCAGCAGGTAAATCGGCCAGATGCTCTGGAGTCCCGTCCAGGCCAACACGCCGAGGATGGCCGCGAGCACTGCCATCAGGCTCTGCGTGATGAGCATGACGCGGCGCCGATCGTAAACATCGGCCACCACGCCGCTCACCATCGAAAACAGCACAACCGGGAGGAACCGGACCAGGCCGACCGTGCCGAGCGCGAGGCCCTTGTGGCCGGGCGGCGCCAGCAGCGAGACGTGCCACAAGATGGCCGCCGTCTGCATCATCGAACCGGAGAAGGAGATGACCTGCCCGATCCACAGCAGTCGGAAGTTGCGATGCCTGAGCGCGGTGAGCGCGGAAGCCGGTGAACTCACGGACAGCGACGCAGCGGCGCCTCAGTACCGGTAGTGCGCCGGCTTGTACGGCCCGCCGACCGGTACGCCGATGTAATCAGCCTGTTCCTTGGTCAGTTGCGTGAGCCGGACACCCAGATGCGGCAGATGCAGCCGCGCCACCTCTTCGTCGAGGTGCTTCGGCAGCATGTAGACCTTCTTCTCGTAGCGCTCGTTGTGCAGGTGCAGCTCGAGCTGGGCCAGCACCTGGTTCGAGAACGACGCCGACATCACGAAGCTCGGATGACCCGTCGCGCAGCCCAGGTTCAGCAGACGCCCCTCGGCCAGCACCATCACGCTGTGCCCATCCGGGAAACGCCACTCGTCGTACTGCGGCTTGATGTTGATGCGCTCGATGCCGGGGATCTTCTTGAGCCCCGCCATGTCGATCTCGTTGTCGAAGTGGCCGATGTTGCCGACAATCGCCTTGTCCTTCATCTTCGACATGTGCTCGGCGGTCAGGACGCTGTAGTTGCCGGTCGCCGTGATGAAGATGTCGGCCTTGTCGATCACGTCCTCGACGGTCGCGATCTGGTAGCCCTCCATCGCCGCCTGCAGCGCGCAGATCGGGTCGATCTCGGTGACCACGACGCGTGCGCCCTGGCCGCGCAGCGCCTGGGCGCAGCCCTTGCCCACCTCTCCGTAGCCGCAGACCACGGCCAGCTTGCCGCCGAGCATCACGTCGCTTGCGCGCATCAGGCCATCGGGCAACGAATGCCGGCACCCGTAGATGTTGTCGAACTTGCTCTTGGTCACCGAGTCGTTCACGTTGATCGCCGGGAACAACAATGTGCCGGCCTCCACCATCTGATACAGCCGGTGCACGCCGGTGGTGGTCTCCTCGCTCACGCCGCGGATGCCGGCCGCCAGCGTCGTCCAGCGTCCCTTGTGCTGGCTCAATTCGTCGCGGATGAGCTGGAGGATGACGCCCCACTCCTCCGGATCCTCGTTTGGCTTGAAGGCCGGAATCGATCCGGCCTTCTCGTACTCCGCGGCCTTGTGCACGAGCAGCGTCGCGTCGCCGCCATCGTCGACAATCAGCGTCGGGCCGCTGCCATCCGGCCAGAGCAGCGCCTCGCGGGTGCACCACCAGTACTGGTCGAGCGATTCGCCCTTCCACGCGAACACCGGAATGCCCTTCGGGTTGGCTGCCGTGCCGCCGGTCTCGGGACGTCCGACGGCGACGGCCGCCGCCGCATGGTCCTGCGTCGAGAAGATGTTGCACGACGCCCAGCGCACGTTCGCGCCAAGATCTGCCAGCGTCTCGATGAGCACGGCCGTTTGAATCGTCATGTGCAGGCTGCCGGTGATGCGCGCGCCGGCCAGCGGCTTCCGCCCCTGGTAGCGATCACGCACCGCCATCAGGCCGGGCATCTCCTGCTCAGCCAACCGAATCTCTTTCCGGCCCCATTCGGCCAGCCCGAGATCGGCCACCTTGAAGGCCGGCCGGCCGGCCTTTACCGACGCTTCGTATGGATGGACTTTTTCAACGGCCACGCTCATGAATCCTTCTCCTTCACAACCAACAGAACCCGGGCCAGCACGCCCGCTCGTGTCGCTATAAGTCTGGATGCGGTCTGCCCCAGAAGATCAATTGTACCCGGGCGTATCCCCGATTACCAAACCACCCGGCCGCGTTTATTTGCTTCGGGCGATGAAACCCGCCCACCGACCAACCAGCGCCGCGTGGGCGCCGCCGGCTGCTGCGTACAGCCCGGCGTACTCACGCGCGGTTGCGGCGTCTTCGGCAGCCGTCTTGACACGGCCTCCGGCCGCATGGGTATCGTACATCAGGCGCAGCGCCAGAAAGATCGCGTCGACGTCAGTCTGGTGCCGTGCGATGTACGGCTCGAGCAGCGCGAGCGCCTCCCGCCCGTGATCGAGTACCGCCTTCGAGGCGGCCAATCGCGGCACGAACGAATCGTCGTCGGCCCACTTGTTGCGAGCCTCGGTCAGGATGCTCACGGCCTGCTCGGCGTCACGCAGGCGCAGCAGGGCGTCGGCCAGCACGTCGTAGACGATGCGCGCGTCGGCTTCGGTGACCAGTGCGGTCTGCCATGCACCTACGGCTTCGCGATCGCGCCCTCCGGCGGCATAGCAGGCGCCGAGATAGAACGCGGCGGGGAGGAAATCTCGCGAGAGGCGCAGCGACGCGCGGAACTGCGCGGCCGCCGGCTCCAGGTCGCCCTTGCCCAACAGCGCCAGTCCCTTCAGGAAGGGCGCCGCCAGATGCGTGGCGTCAGCGCCAGCCAGCGCGGCGAGGGCGTCATCAAACTTCCCTCCCCGCAGTGCGCTGGAGGCCGCACCGATCGACGCCGACCCGGCCGCGGTGGTGTCGGCATCCTGGAGACGCGCCAGGAAGAAGCCGAGCGCGTCGCCGCGCAGGACATCCTCGCGGGCAAAGGCGCGGACAAGACTGCCTGATTCGCCGGCAGAGAAACGCACTCTCGGCGCCGCGGTCGCGACACCTCCAGATACGGAAGGAACTGGGGCCCGGCGCTCGATGTGGATTGGCCGCTCGACGCGGCCGAGCTGGCGCTTTGCATCATTGATCGTGGCCACCGCGATGTAGTCTCCGGGTGGCAGAGGACTCAGATCGAGGTGCACGCCTGCCGTCCATGGTGCCTTCGCGTCT
Organism: Acidobacteriota bacterium; assembly: GCA_026393675.1. Classification (NCBI taxonomy): domain Bacteria; kingdom Pseudomonadati; phylum Acidobacteriota; species Acidobacteriota bacterium. Next base: position 21,594 of record JAPKZQ010000046.1, read on the forward strand.
TTCCGCGATGCGGGGACCTGGAACGACAGGAGGAGTGCGGCACCGGGACGATCGGCAATGCCAAACGTCACGCCGCTCGACGCCAATTGACCAGCCTTCGGCACGAACTCGATGTATGCCTCGACGCTCTGACCCCAGAGCTCACCGTCGGTCACGGCCGCGACACCTTCTTCCTTGCTGCGCAGGGGATCGAGCAGCAGGAGGTCCCCGATCCGGATGCCGTCTCCGTCAGTGAGCCCAACGGTAAACGGATGCTCGACGCTTCCGGCCCGTCCGGCCGCATCAGTCGCCGCGAGGCGGAGAACGTAGTTGCCAGGCTTGAACACGCCATCCACGAGGAACGACGCCGATCCCATTTTGCTGGTCGCTCTTGGCGTCAGCCGGGACTTCTGCGCGACGGCACCGAAGGTGCGGCCGATCGCGTCCGAGATGACGTAGCCGACGTGCATGTCGACCGGACCGCTGAGTCCTTCGCCAATCTCCGCGCTGATGAACACGCGAAGACCCGCACCCGATTCCTGCGCCATCGTGTGAGTGGTCACGCGCATGGGCAGGCCCGTCGCCAGTCGTGGCGCGCGAAGGATCTCGGCGAGCGCGTCGTCGGGCGTCGCGGGCGTCGTGGCCTTACCCGGCAGCGTCACCTCGGCGCGGCTCCTCGCCTCGGCACCGGGGATGTTCACCTTGACGTGGATCTGATGCGTCTTTCCGTCGCGGTCGCCTTCGGCTGGCTCCACGCCCAGCACGTACGCGGCGGCCGTTTCGCGCAGCACGCGATCAAAAGCGACATCGGCTCCCGCCACCACGCGGGCCAGCGAGCCTCCACCGGCACCGGCGAGGAGCTCCAGCCCGGTGCTCATCATGCTCATTTCGCGCCACAGGCTGTCGCCACCTCCGATCCCGCGACCATCCACAATCGACACGGCATCCAGAAAACTCGAGTCGATGTGCAAGATGTACAGGTTGAGATTGGCCGCAGCCGCGTCCCGGGCGATCGACGTGACATCTCCGGAGAACTGGAGATCGGTGCCCACTCTGTCTGCCACAGGCAATCCAGCGCTGACAAGCACGAGCGTCTTGCGTTCTCGAATCTGTGCCAGATTTCGGACCACCGCCTGAAGTCCTCCGAGGCTTCTGGTCACCTGCATGGCGGCCGCCTGTCCGATGCCGGTCGCCTCCATCGTGATCTGGTTCCTGCAGCCATCCATTAAGTGCCCCGTCAATGTCCCGCACTCCCGCCGCACCACCAGATCAAACACCATCGTGTCCCCGGCACGGATGTCGATGGCCTCTGTCAGGCTGATCCGGCCGCCGAACGCCTGGGATCGCAAGGCGTCGGCCGACCCGATGATCTGCTCGGTCGCCGCGCGCGCCGCGGCGTGGTTCTGTGACGCCTGCACCCACGGACCTGGCGGCGGAAACGCGATGAGACCGACCCGGTCGGATCGCTGTAATCGATCGATGAACTTCCGGGCGGCCTCCATCGCGCCATGCGCCCCGATTGTGCGAAAACTGCCCTGATCGACAGCGAGGTAGATCAGCCGGCCTGGCGCCACCGGCTGTCCCGCGGCGTCTTCGTTTGAGCTGTAGACGCGGCGTGCCGGCGCCTCTGCGGCCGCAGCCGACTTGCCGGCGGTGACGAACTCCATGAATTCAGCCGAGGCCACCCGCCGCGGTTTGCCGTCGAGCGTCACCTCGAATTGATCCGGCCTGAGCCCTTTGACTGGCTGGCCATTCCTGTCGACCACGCTCACGTCGACGGCCACCAACTCCACGCCCGACTTGAAGACGGGCGTCTGTTTCTGCGGCGACGGAGGCTGTCTACGGGCGCCCTGCAACGGACCGCTGCAGATGGCGAGTCCGGTAAACACGATTGCCGCCCTGCACGCGTTCTTGATCCTCATCGTCCGCCTCGCTCCGGTCGTTGACGACACGCGGCTCACCTGGCCTCCAGGCGATAGCCCTGCCGGGTCCTGATCCTGACGTCGCGTGTCGGCACTTCCACGCGCAGGGTTCGCCAGCGGCCATCACGGGCGCTGTTGATAGGCACATAGCCCAGCAGATATTGATTCGACAACTCATCGATGATCGCCGAAAACACATCGTCGAGCTTGTCGAGTGTTTCGAAGAACGCGCGGCCGCCGCTCCGCTTTGCCAGACGCTCCAGTACGGTCCTCAGCGCGACGATTGTGGGCGCGCGACCCTGGCCGATCGGATAAAGCGTGACATCGCTCGCCTCGAGGTGGCGTTCCGCCACTTCGAGCGGCACACGGCTGTTGAGGTCTTCGCCGTCGGTGAACACCACCAGCGCGCGTCGCCCTGGCTGGCGCCCCAGTTGATCGATCGCCTGGACGATCACGTCATACAGAGCTGTCCCACCCCACGGCGCGGGACGGTCGACGGCCTTCAGGCGAGTCGCCAGGTCGACGGTGGGCCTGGCCAGCGTGAAGACGTTGTCGTTAAACCCGAGCACGGTGACGCGGTCGGTGGGCCTCAAGGCCGACAGGAAGCGCTTGACCGCCGCCTTCACGGTCGGCATGGCCCCGGTCATGCTCCCGCTCACGTCGACAGCCACGATGATCTCGAGCGAGATGTTTTCCGCCTGGAAACTCGTGATTGTCTGGGCGACGTTGTTGTCGTAGACGCGGAACGCGTCGCGGGGCAGCCCGCGGACAAACCGCCCGCCGCCGTCGGTGACCGCCGCGGTCACCTGGATGACATCCACGTCGACCGACTCTGTGTAGGCCTCGCCCTTGGTGCGAATGCTCTGCGCGATCCGCCGACCACTCGCCAGTTGCGCCGTGGCGCGCAACGTATGCTCCACCACCGTACGCCCGGCATCCCACGAACACTCAAACGGTGAGCGCTCCAGCGCGCACACGAGCTGGCCGTCGGCAAACAGGCTCACGGTCCGGATGTCAGCGCCTTTCGGTTCGATCCGAATCCGCAGCGGCGTTGGTCCACTCGTGTAGCCGTTGTCGACCGGCGACTCGAAGACGATGACCGGATCGGCTGATGGCGTCGTGCCTGTCTGGCGCGCCGACACGACGGCCGCCAGCGCCATCGCCGCAAGCAGCAGGACGGCGGCCAGGCGACGCGGCGTCCCGCGTCCGCTACCGGATGGGGACCAACGGTCCATTGGTCGTGAGCGATGCGATGTAGTCATCCATCCTCGGTGGCAGCGTCTTCCGCACCTGCCGGAACATGGAGATCCAGTCGTCCTCGAACGCCAGACGAACGTCGTCCTCGAAATCCTGTGTCGCCGCCGCAAGCATCGACCGCGTCAGCATCGCCGGCAGATGGCGCTCCCGGAGCGCGTCGGCGACGAGCAGCGCCATGTCGGGCATCAGGGACGCGACGACCGCCTTGCCGCGGCGTCCAGCCATCGTCTCCCAATCGCCCGTCAAGGGGAATGTAAGGCAGAGGCAGCCTTCGCGAGCCAACCCGGATGTCCCCCACGCATCGAGACGCTCGATTGATGACGGCCGCACCTGGCCGACCCGGAGCACGTCACTCAGTGAGAAGAAATCCGGCAGCCGCTCTGGTTCGTTCGCCAGCGTCCACGGGATCATCTCTCGTCTCGCGCCCCGAATGCCAGCCGCGTTCATGAGATCAGTCAGAGTGCCCGGATTCGACTGCGCCGACGCGACCCTGGCCCGGCCGCGCCGAAGCGCGTCGACCAACTGATCGCGATCCTCATCGAGGTAGTCGAACGCGTTGGCGAGGCTCACGCCTTCGGTGAACGCCGCCCGGTCGTTGGCACTGAGGGTGGGCGGATCGGGCAGCGATTCGGTGAACACACGCCGAAGGGCCAGGTCGCCCAGACCGACGTCCAACGCCATCAGCGATCCAGAGACCCGCCACACCCCGGCCGCGTCCCGCGTCCAGGTCGGAATGCGCCACGGCGCGCGCAGCCGGTCTTTCTCGATCCGCTCGGTGAGCCCCCAGTCGTGGCGCGGGGACGGATCACCGGCGAGCATCGCTTTGCCGGCCGGGTCGCCGAGATGGGGAGCATAGGCCAGCGCGATCAGCACTTCGGCGAGGAAGTAGTCGACCGCGCGCAGCAACGGACGCGCAATGTCCGGCAGTTCTTTCAGGTTCTCGGGCTTCCTGATCCTGGCCACGCGCGTCGTGGCCTCATCCAGCAGCCGACCGAGACGCGGCGGCACGCCGGCTGCCGTCTGGGCGCGCGATTCGTGGGCCAGGAGAGGCTTGGCCGACGCGACCAGCGCGGAAAGCCGTGCGGGCAGCGCCGACACGGCCGACACGTCGGCCGCCAGCGCCTCGACGGCCCGGGCGAAGGCGAGCACCTGGTCCAGCGTGACGCCGCCCTGCGCGGCACGCATTGCTTGCCATCGCGCGACGTCGGCCGCAGCGGGATCGACCCGGTACCGCAATCCCTCGATCTCGACAACCGGCGCGGACCGCGGTTCAGAATTCCGGGCCAATCCGGCGAACGCGCGGAGTACATGCCGCTCCAGAGTGGCGGCGTCGGTGGGAACCTCCAATGGCACGAGCGGCGGCTTCAACGCCGACAGAAAGACCAGTTCGATCCATCCTGCGACCGATCCGAAGGCCTCTCCATCGCTGGTCATCGGCACACTCGCCAGCGACACCACCAGTCGGCCTGCCGTCTCGGCATCGATCGCATGGCCGAGCCTGGCGCGTTCGACCATCGCGAGCGAACCTTGGAACAGGGCCAGCGCGTTGGCGGCGGTCGTCGTGCCACCGATACTCATCACGCGCTCGGCGCGGATGAGCGTCCTGGCATAGACGGACGGATCGGTGATGCCCAACCGCTCGAGCGTGAGCACGAGCGCGCCAAAGCGCTGGTACCCGCGCAACGCCACCAGCACGTCCGGCATCGCGCCGATCGACGCGTGGGCGAAGACACGCTGGGCAAACAGCCACATCTCCGCGCGCTCCCGCCGCGATGTGGTATTGGCGACGCAGATCCGTTCGACGATGTCTGCCGCATAGAGGAAACCGTCCTGCTCGATGCCCTTCACCTCGTCGTCTGGCGCGGCGGGGATCTCGTCGCTGGCCAACGCCCTGTCCCACAACTTCCGCCAGGCGGGCGCCTGCGGGCGCCCGTCGGGGGAGAATCGCATCATGGCCAGGATGTGCGCCGCGTCGTAGACGTTGTGGCTGAATGGGTGATCGACCGGGTTGCCGCCGGCATTGGCGGTCAGGCTCGCCGCGTACAGCGCGCGAAACCGGACGACCCGCGGTTCGACATTCCGCTGTCCCAGTCCAAGCACAAACGTCTGCCCCGCTTCGTCAAGATAGGCAATGGCATCGTACAAAATGGCGACCTGCCCATCGTTTCTGCCGAGCAGCTCGAGGAGGAATCGATCCGGGCGAATGATGGCCTCGCCGACCAGGCTCTCCCACAGGGGAACGGCGCCGGCGCCGCCGGGCACGTCGACACGTCCATCGCGCACTCGGAGGCTCTGTCCATGCGCGGCCAGCGCGGCGACCCGCGACGTTCGATAGATGGCGTCGAGCAGGTCCGGGCGCGCGGCGATATAGGCCCGGGTGGTGGCATCGGTCGCCGATAACCCGACAAACAGCAGCGATGCCCGGCGATCCATCAGGATCGCCGCGAGGAGCACGCCCGCACGTTCGGGCGGCGGCTGCAGCAGCGCGTCCCAGGTGCCCTCCGTCAGCGGCGATGGGACGTTGTCACCCGGCAGCGTCAGGCTCACCGAGCGACCGGCGTTCATCTCGATCTCGATCGCGTCGACATCAAGACCCGCCTCCTTGAGCCACGCGCGCCGCTGCTGCTCGCGCTCGCCCGGTGCGGCATGCATGGTGAATCGACTGCCCTCGGGCCGGAGCTGCGAGCCAATCGCCGCGCACAGCGCGTCGAGCCGCCGGCGCGATTCAGGGACCTTCGCGATGGCCAGCGCGACCGGCCCGGCGGGAAGCCCCGATCGCGCGCGCTCGAAGTCCGCGATCGCCTGGAGATACGCATAGACGCGACTGCGACGCTGGTCGGCGACCGGCTCGAACTTTTCGGCGAACGCATAGAGCGATCTGACCAGCGACCAGAGGGCCTGGGCGCGCGGCGTGGCGGGATCAAGACCTGCGACACGAAGCAGCACGGCCGTGCCGCCTGGCACGCGCACGTGCGACCACGCCGCGTCAGCCGCCGGGGTCTGGACCGCGGCCATACCGTGGACGCTCCAGCACAGCACCAGGAGGGGGACGACGGTCACCGCGCGCATGACGCCATGTATGGTCGTGATGCACCGAAAGGTGATCACACGCCCGTCTGGAGGACCAATCCCAGCGTCGCACGCGACCCCGGCGACTTGCGCCCTACGTGAGCGCATCGAGTTCCCGCTCGAGCCGGTCCACCAGTTGCTCGAACTGGACGACCACAGCCCTGACGGTCTCCGGCCGGCTCAGGTCGACACCCGCCTGGCGCAACTGCTCCATCGGATAGTCGTTGCCGCCGGCCTTGAGCAGATCGAGATAACGTGCGACGGCCGCCTCGCGGCCAGCACCCTCGCCGTCGACGATGCCGCGCACCAGGTGCGCTGCCGAGGCGAAGCAGGTGGCGTACTGGTAGACGTAGTACGGGGTGCTGTAGAAGTGCGGGACGCGCGCCCAAGTCGCCTGAACCAGCGGCTCGTCATCGAACGTGTCGCCGTAGTACTCAGCCATCAACTGGCCATAGATCCCGCAGAGGACGTCGGCGGTGATGGGATGGTCCTGCTCCACCAGGGCGTGCGCGCGCAGTTCGTAGTCCGCGAACAGCGACTGTGCGAAGAAGGTCCCCGCGATGTTGTCGATCGCATGCTGCAGCAGGACGATCCGCTCGCGCGGGTCGGCGCTTTGCGCCAGCAGGTACTCGAGCAGCAGCGCCTCATTCAGCGTGGACGGCACCTCGGCCACGAAAATCGTATAGTCGGAGTAGACGAACGGCTGGTGCCGATGCGCAAGCACGGTGTGGATGCTGTGTCCCATCTCGTGCGCCAGCGTAAAGACGGCATCGAGCGTATCGTTGTGGTTCAACAGCATGTAGGGATGCACGCCGTACACCGGCGCTGAGTATGCCCCGCTGCGCTTTCCCTCGTTCTCGTAGACATCGATGCAGCCCGCTTCGAAGCTGCGCCGCACCTCGGCCTGGTACGCCTCGCCCAGCGGCGCGACCGACTCGACGACCCAGCGACGTGCCTCGTCGTAATCGTAGGCGCGCGTGAATGCGATCAGGGGCACTGTGCTGTCATACGTGAAGTACCGATCGAGCCCGAGGATGCGTTTGCGCAGCCGGTGGTAGCGGCGCACCCCCTGCGTGTGCTCGCGTGCGACGGCAATCAGCGTCTCGACCACCGCCGGCGGGATGTTGTTGCCGTGGAGCGCCGCATCGAGCGTGGACCGATAGCCGCGCGCCCGCGCCTGAAACCAGTCCCGCTGGCAGACGCCGTTGTAGAGCGCGGCATACGTGTTGCGCGCCGCGTCGAAGGTGCCGAGATAGGCGCGAAACGCCGCGGCCCGATCCGTCTGTTGGCGGGACGTCTCGAGAATGGATCGGTACTCGCCGTACGACACCGTCACCGTGCGGCCGTCGCTCAGCGTGATCTCGGGGAACCTGGCGTCCGCCGTCGAGAGCGAGGCGTACGCGTCGGACGGCGCGGCCTCGAACCGCCCGGCCAGCGACATCAGCCGCTCGCCCGCCTCATCGAGCACGTGCTCCTGCTGGCGGTACATGTTCTCGATCGCGAAGCGGTACAGCGCGAGATTGGCGTCAGCCTGCATCCACCCGCGCACGGTCTCGATTGGAATCGCCAGCAGTTCGGGATTGAACCAGGAGGTGGCCTGCTGCCACTTCGCCATCAGGATCTGGACCTGCTGGTGGCGGGCGCTCACCTGGTTGTCGCGCTGATCCTCGTCATGACGAAGGGACGGGAAATACCAGACGCGATACGCCAGCGTGCCCAGCGCGTCGAGGGCGCGGTACGCCGCGAGCAGCGACTCGGCCCCCTGCCCGAGCGATCCGCGACGGCAGGCAAACTCGTCGACGTCGCGCTCGAGGCGGTCGTAGGCCGCCTGCCAGTCTTCCCACGAGGCGAAGATCGGCTCCAGATCCCACTTGAAGCGGTCCGGGATCGCGGCGCGGTCTCGGGTTTGGGGTCTCAGAAACGGCCTCCCCGCTATCGCGCCTGAGGCGCCGTAGGATTGCGCCGCTCGCGCTGCCGGAAGAACCGGTTGCAGGCCCGCTGGAACCGATCGTTCAGCTCGCGGGCCGTCGCGTCTGGCAGTGGACCAATCCGCCGCCACGCGGCCTGGGCTTTGCGGATCTCCTCAGCGGCGTTCCGCCACTTCGCCTCGTCGTCGGCCCGCCCGCCAATCGTGTTGGCCGCGAGCGCCTCGCGCCATTGCGTCGCGAGAATCGCCGCCGGCGACAGCTGCTCGGAGGTCCGATCCTCGCCAGCAAGGCCTTCGACCAGCTCGCACAGGTGCTCGAGACGCTGACGGGTGGTCTCCGGATCCAACTCGCTGCCTTTGAAGGCTTCGGCATGCAGCTCGGAAAGTCGATTCATCGCCTGCGCGAAACGCACGGCGAGCGGCTCACCTTCGGCGCGCGGCAGTGTCGGCGCCGAGTCCCACTGACGCTTGAGCGCCAGCACGTGCTTCAGGATCCCTTCCTCAGGCACCATGGCCTGCTCGTCGCCGGTCGGCAGCAGCGCATCGAGGCTCTGGCACACCTGTTCCCGCACGGCCGACTGCCGGGCCACTTCCTGATCGTTGCGATGCGCGTAGCTGTCGAAGAAATGCTCGCTGGCGTTTCTGAACCGCAACAGCAGCGACTCGGCCCGGCTGCGCTTGACGGGCCCCACGGTGCGCCAGTCCGCCTGCAGCCGCTTGACCTCGGCGAGCGCATGGTCCCAATCGGTGGTCTCCGCCAACGCCTCGAGCGCCGCGCAGATCTGTTCCTTCTTCTGCAGGTTGACAGTCCAGACGGTCTTGCGCTCGGTCAGGTCCTGCTTGCGACGGGTGAAGAAGCGATCGCAGGCGGCGCGGAACCGCTCCCAGATGGCCTTCTCGTGGCCAGGCGTCACGGGACCGAGCGTCTTCCACTGCGCCTGCAGTCCCTTGATGGTCTCGGCCGTGCGAATCCAGTCGGTCGATTCGGCCAGCGCCTCAACCTGCTCGCACAACGCTTCCTTGGCCTTGAGGTTCTCGCCACGCTCGGTCGCGACATGCTGGAAGAACGACTCACACCGATCGCGAATCTCGGCCTCGATCGTCTTGTAGCGCTGCCAGAGGTCGTGGCCCTTCTCGCGCGGCACCGTGCGGACCTTGTGCCACTCGTCATGAATCTGCCGCAACTGCCGGGCCACATTGGCCGGATCAGCCTCCTCGCGCAGGGCTTCGAGCCGGCGGATGAGTGATTCCTGCACGCCGGCGTTCGCCCAGCGCTCCCACTCGTCGGCTTCGCGCAGATCCTGGACGCGCGGGAACACGAGCGACTGAACCGACTTCAGCCTCGCGACCATCGCTTGCTGGTCCTGTCTCGACGGCAGCGGCCCCGGCGCATCGAGCGCGGCGCGGGCCTCCCGCAGCGCGCGTTCGGCGTCACGCAATGTCAGCCGCTCGCTCTGGGCAACCTTTTCGAGTTGTTCGCTGAGGTGCTGCAGGCGAAGCAGGTTCTCGTGCTGCTGTCTGGTGCGGGCCTCGCGCAGCGCGGATTCGCGCTCGTCAATCTGCGTTTCAATCCGCGTCACTCTGGCGGCCGTCTCCTCGTCTAACTCGAGGCCGGGCAGCATCGACGTCCAGTCTCGCCGGAGCGCGTTCCACCGCGTGCGGGCGTCAGAAAAATCCGTGGCGGCCAACACCTGCTCGGCACCATCGAGCAACTGCACGAGATGCGCCAGCTTTTCGGCGCGCTGCTCGGGCGTGTCCGCCACCACGACCGGGACGGGCACCTCCGCAGGCGCTGATGCCTCCACCGCGTCTGATGCCTCCACCGCCTCTGGTGCGTCCACCGCCTCTGGTGTCTCCACCGCGTCTGATGCCTCCACCGCGTCTGGTGCCTCCACCGCCTCTGGTGTCTCCACCGGCTCGGGTGCCTCCACAAGCGCGGCCGTCGCCGCGACCGGCTCAGGCGGCGGAGCAGCTACCGCTTCTGGCACCTCCAACAGCGGACTCTCAACCACAGGCTCCTCGACTGGGGCTGGCGATCGAGTCAGAACGTCTGCGGCTGGCGGCTGCTGGTCGTCGTGTTGTGTGGCCACGGGTGTCTCGGACGCCTCATCGACCGGATCGGACCTCAACGGTGTCCCGGCCTGGTCAACTGGCGGATCAGATTCACCGGGCTGGCGCAACAACGCGCGGGCCCGGCGAACCACGGCTTTGTGTTTGGCACGGCTCGCGACCTGCTCGATCGCCTCCCGATCGGACACCCGATCGAGAGCCGCCAGCGCGACATCGCGGTGCTCGCTCCGCAGGGCGACCTGCGCCAGTTCGGCGGGATCGTCCAGACGGTCGAGCGCAGCTCGTGCCACCAACTCGTGGCGCGACTGGCGCGCCACAGCGCTAAGGGCCTTTGAATCGCGGAGGGCATCGACGGCGGCACGGCCCACCGCGTCCAGGAAAGCCCCCTTCGCGAGCGTGAGGTAGATACGCGCATCGGCCCCGCTTCCAAGGGCGTCGATGGCGGCACGTCCCATCGCTTCGTCTGTGGCGTCGGCGGCCATGGCCGCAAGCCTTGCCGCGGCTTCTTCGCGCACACCGGCATCACCGTCCCCGGCCGCCACCCGACCCAGCGTCTCCACGTGATCCAGACGAGCGACGGCCGCCTTCCGCACGCGGGCGTCGTCATCTGTCGTCGCCAGCTCCGCGAGCGTGTCGCGAGCGTCGGCGGTCATCTCTCGAACGGCCTCGAGGCGCACCTCCGCGTCCTGGTGCTTCCATCGTGGATGCGATCGCAGTCGGTCGATCAGTCCCATCGTGATTCGATCGAGGTCCTACTTCTTCTTGCCCTTGAACTCTGCCAGTGAGTGGATCTTGCCATCCGACCCCGCCAGCGCGATCACGATCATGCTTGGGGGCATCTCATCACTCCTTGATCGCATCCGACCAGCGTTGATATCCAGGATGTTCGGGCTTGACGGCCACGAAGGTTCCGCGACAACTCGCGTGGGCCGGACCGCAGCCGAAGCACGTGGTCTCGGGCGCGTAGCGGTCCTGCAGGCTCTCGTCACTCACGCCGGTCAATCCAGGTTCCGAAGTTCTTCATCGAGGCGGTCCGCCTCGGCTTCACTCTCGGGCGATGGTGCACGCGGTGCAGACGCCAGCGCTGGAACGCGCGGGGCAGACGCTCGGAGTCGACGCACGACCGTCACGACGAGGCCGATGCTGCCAGCCAGAAACACCCAGGGGAGCACGTACAGCGCCGCACTGAACCCGCGCGCGGGCGGCTCGGCCAGGATCCGATCACCATACTCCGCGACGTACGCGTCGAGAATCTGCTGCCGCGTCTTGTTCTGAGCCAGCATCCGACGGATGTTGGCCTTGATTTCATCTGCCACCGGCGACTGATGGAGCGAGACCTGCTGGCTCCAGCAGCACGGCGCGATCAACATCGCTTCGATCTGCTTGGCCTCCCGCTCGAGCGCCTGCGGATCAGGAGGCGGAGCGGCCAGCAACAGCGCGATGAAGAATGACGTCAGGATGCCCATGCAGTGGTCTCTTGAAAGCCCGGGCGCGCCAACCGACCAAGGTGGCCTGGGCAACACATAAGTGTACCGCAAGCCGGGCGTTTCACTCCAGCCGAACCGGGATCACGCCTGTTCAAACAATTGGATCACCTGGGGCTTCGAGACCTTCCCCATCGCTGCTGCACGTCGGCCGGCGCGGCGAATCAGGTCGGGGGCGCTTGACGGATGCACGGGGATACCTCAGCGCTTCGACTCGCAATGACGGTTGCCTATTTTTGTGAGGCAATCCGGTGAATAATGCTCGCTCAGCACTAAGTCTTGAGTGAACGCATTCGTTGCCGAACTTGTGAATCGAAGGACTTAGCGTGCTTCTCGCTCGAATCCAACGGCCGGCACCGGGTTCCCGTGCGCGACGTCCGCCACGAGCGGCCATTCGGCAACGAGGAGGGTTCTGACATATGCGCGCATCACGCCTCGCGGTTGCGATTGTTCTGGGACTGTCCCTGCTCCTGACATCGAGTTCGACGGCGAGGCTGGTTGCCTACGCCCAGCAGGCGCCGGCCATGCAGACGCCTGAGAAGTTTCTGGGCTTCCGTGTCGGCGCCGACACGAAGCTGGCCCGCTGGGACAGGATCGTGGACTACATGCGGCTGGTGGCCGCCGCCTCGGATCGCGTCCGGTTCCGCGAACTGGGCAAGACGACGCAGGGCAATCCGTTCATCGCGCTCGAGATCAGCGCCGCTGAGAACCTGAAGAAGATCGACTACTACCGCGGCCTCGAACGCCGCCTCTACTTCCGCGACGGCACGCCGACCGATGCGCAGCGTGACGAGATCTTTCAGGCCGGCAAAGCGGTCGTCGTCGTGACGTGCAACATTCACTCGACCGAGATCGGCGCGTCGCAGATGGTGCTCGATCTCGTGTACCGGTTGGCTACTGACAACTCGCCGCGCGTGCAGCACGTGCTCAACAACGTGATTCTGCTGCTGGTCCCAAGCCTCAATCCGGACGGCCAGATCATGGTGGTCGACTGGTACAACAAGAACCTGGGCACCGAGTTCGAGCCGTCGCAGATGCCGTGGCTGTATCACCCGTACGTCGGCCACGACAACAACCGCGATATGTACATGTTCACGCAGAAAGAAAGCCAGCTGACGGCGAAGCTCCTGTGGCAGGACTGGTTCCCGGCGGTCTGGCTCGACGAGCACCAGCAGGGCGCCAACGGCGCGCGCATCTTCGTGATGCCGGCCACCGACCCCATCAACCCCAACGTGCACCCGCTTATCTATCGGTGGAATACCCTGTTCGGCCAGACGCAGGGCGCGGCGCTCGAGGCCGCCGGCAAGGACGGCATCATCTACAACGCCACCTACACGAACTTCTGGCAAGGCGCGATGGCCTGGAGTGGATGGTGGCACAACCAGGTCGGCCTGCTGACCGAAGTGGCTTCCGTGCGCGTCGCATCGCCGACCGAGCAGCGCAGAGCCGAGATGGGGCGGCCGCCCGCTCCGACCTCTGGCGAAGGTGGCGGGCGGGGCGGCGGCGGTCGAGGAGGACAGGGCGATGCCGGTGGTGTGATGCCGCCACCGACCGACGTCATGCCGCGAACGGAGTATCCGCGACCCTGGCTTGGTGGCCGTTGGACACTCCGCGACATCGTCGACTACGAACTGATCGCGACGATGGCCACGCTCGAACTGGCGGCTGATCAGAGGGAGACGCTGCTGCGCCAGATTTATGAGGTCAATCGCGCGACGATCGACGCCGGCAGGAAGGGCGATCCGGCCGCGATCGTGGTGACGCCATCGACGCAGCACGACCCGGCTGCCGCGTACCGCCTGGTTGGACGCCTCCAGATGGGTGGGGTCGATGTGTATCAGGCCGACGCGACGTTCAAAGCGGATGACAAGGACTACCCCGCCGGCACGTTCGTCATCCCGATGACGCAGGTGTTTGCGCGGTACGCCAAGGACATGCTCGAGAAACAGACCTACCCGGAGGTCCGCCGTGGCGGTCCCAACTCGCCGCCTGAGCCGCCCTACGACGTCACCTCGTGGTCGCTGGGGATGCTGCTCGGCGTCGACGTGACGTTCGTCAAGAAGCCGATAGGCGAAAGCGTGCGCCTGACGAAGGTGAGCGACACGCCAAAAATCGCCGGCGCGGTCACCGGCACCGGCAAGCGCTTCGTGTTCGACTACACCGGGCCGGATGCGGCCATCGCGATCAACCGGCTGTTCAAGGACGGCGCGCGTGTCAGCCTCGTACAGGCGCAGGACGCGTCGGGTCCAGTGTCGCGCGTTGAGGTCACGGGTGCCACGCCGAAGGCCATGCAGGCGATGGCTACCTCGCTGGGCCTGCAGATTCGCGCCGACGACAAACCGTTGACGGCCGGCGCGGGCCGGTCGCTGGCGCTGAAGGCACCACGCCTCGCGATGTACCAGCCCTGGTCGGGCAACATGGACGAGGGCTGGACGCGCTGGGTGATCGAACAGCACGAGTTCCCGTACACGTCGCTGCACAATGCCGACATCAAGGCGGGCAAGCTGCGCGAGAAATTCGACGTGATTCTCTTCGCCGATCAGCAGCCAGAGAGCATCGTCAGGGGCAACGAGGCGGCCAGCGTGCGGCCCGAGTACCGCGGCGGCATTGGTGATGAGGGGGTCAAGGCGCTGAAGGCGTTCGTGGCGCAGGGCGGCACACTCGTGATGCTCGGCAACGCCTGCGACTTCGCCATCGATCGGTTCCCGCTGCCGGTGAAGAACCTGAAGCGGGGATTGAGCCGCGATCAGCAGTTCGCGCCGGGCACGATCATGCGCATCCAGGTCGACACCAGTCATCCGATGGGTGCCGGGATGGACGCGAGCACGTACGGCTTCTATATCAACAGCCCGTTCTTCGCGCTCACCGAGGGGTTCGCGTCACAGAAGACGTCGGTCATCGTGCGGTACCCGAACGCGGACCTGGTCGCGTCGGGGTGGCTCAAGGGCGAGGAGTTGATGACCGGCCGGGCGGCCGTCGTGTCGGTCGATCTCGCCCCCGGGCGCATCGTCTTGTTCGGGCTGCGGCCGCAACACCGGGCCCAGACGCAGGCGACGTTCCCGCTGCTGTTTAACGCCATCTACCTGGCCGCGGCGCAGGAGGGGAAGTAGTCCTATTCGCGCGGTTTGAAGTCGCGGATGATCTTCGAGATCGTCCGCGCCTGGCGCTTACGCTCCTGCCCGGCCCGCTCGTCCTGCTGGCTGGCCAGAAACGCCCGTTCTCTGTGCAGCTCACGGTAGCTCTCCAGCCGGCCGCCATCGAGCTGACCTGCGTCGGCGGCGGCCTTCACCGCGCACCCCGGTTCGGCGTCGTGCCGGCAATCGCGAAACCGGCACCCCCCGCCAAGCACTTCGATATCGTCAAAGGTGGCGTCCATCCCGCCGGCCCCGTCCCACAACTGCAGCTCACGCAGGCCGGGCGTGTCGATGAGCAGCGCGCCGCCCGTGACGATGATGAGTTCCCGATTCGTCGTTGTGTGACGGCCACGATGATCACTGGCGCGAACCGCTCGCGTGGGTTGCATCTGGTGCCCCACCAGGCGGTTCACCAGCGTGGACTTGCCGACGCCCGACGACCCCAGCAGCGCGATGGTCCGGCCGGCAATCAGGTAGGGGTCAAGGACGTCGAGGAGCCCGTCATCCTTCGTGCTGACAGCGTGCACCGGCGCCGTCTGCGCGACCGCCTGGACTTCCCGCACCCGGGCTTCGACATCGGCGCAGATGTCTGCCTTGTTCAGGACGACCACCGGGGAGGCGCCGCCGTCGCGTGCGGTGATCAGATACCGCTCGATGCGGCGCAGGTTGTAATCGCCGTCGAGCCCCATCATCAGAAACACCGTGTCGATGTTGGCCGCCACCACCTGCTCGGTGGTTTCGCGCCCCGCGACCTTCCGGGAGAATTTGCTCCTGCGGGGCAGGATGACCTGAATGACGCCGCGGCGGCCCCCCGCGACCGGGGTGATGGCCACCCAGTCGCCAACCGCGGGAAACTCGTGGCGGCCGGCCGCGCGGTGGCGCAGCCCGCCCGCCACCGTCGCCAGCGACTCGCCGTCGGCGGCCTGCACCGTGTAGATGTGCTGGTGCTCGAGGGTCACGCGCGCCGCCGTGAGGCCGCGCCGGCCGTGCTCCTCGAAGTGCTGCTCGAAAGACGCGTCCCAGCCGAGATCCCGGAGATCCACCATCGACGAGCGTAGCACAGGCGCCGGCGGACGCCGGAAAGAGGGTCAGGCGGCGGCGTGGTCAGCGACGACGTGTCCATCACGCTCGACGTGGAGTTAGTGCCCCGATTCCGAAATACGGCAACGGCAGTCGGGGCACCGCGCTCCGGAATCTGCTTCACACATGGCGGAGACGGACTGCTAGTGTAGAATCGCTCTGTCAACGCCCCTGCACTGACAACATCGTCGTCAATGGAGAAACACGTCATGGCGAAATGCGGAGGATGCGGAACCGGTAAGAAGACCACTGTGAAGAAGACCGCAAAGAAGCGGTAATGCACGCGTAGGGGCAACCCCCCGTGGTTGCCCCTCGTCATTCGGGCGGGCACAGGGACCCGCCCCTACGGGTTCCTGCCGATTCCGAACGCCGAATCCCGTCTACTTTCCCATCATCTTGTCTCGGCGGGCCTTGAACTCGGTGCCGGGCTTCCACTCGGGAAACTTGTCAGCCTGCGCCACGCGGTATCCCATCACGTAGTAGACCTGCAGATCCTGGACGGCTCCGGCCATGTCCCAGTCCGGACGCATGACGTCTGATGGCTTGTGATAATGCAGCGCGGTGTACTCGTCCTGGGCTTTGCGCGCCCAGCCTGCCGGCTTTCCGATCACGTCTTCGCCACCGCCCGCGTTGATGGCCGGCACTCCCTGTTTCGCAAACGGGAAATGATCCGAACGGAAGTAGCCGCCGTCCTCAGGCTTCGGATCGGGCACGAGGTGCCGCCCCTGCTCGGCCGCGGCGTCGCGTGCGTAGTCGTCCAGATCAGAGTTGCCCAACCCCACCACCGTCAGGTCGCGCGTCTTGCCGTAGACGTTCAGCCCGTCCATGTTGATGGCGGCCAGCGTGCTTCGCAGCGGATAGAGCGGCGTGCGCGCGTAGTAGTCGGATCCGAGCAAACCCTGCTCTTCGGCCGTCACCGCCAGAAACAGCAGCGAACGCTTCGGGGCCACCGGCAGTTTCGCGTACGCCCGCGCGATCTCGATCATCCCGCCGATGCCGGTCGCGTTGTCGAGCGCTCCGTGGTAGATCTTGTCGCCGTTGACGGGCGCCCCGATGCCGAAGTGGTCCCAGTGCGACGTGAAGATGACGTACTCATCCTTGAGCCTGGGATCGCTGCCCACAATCTTGCCGGCCACATTACGCGAATCGATCGTGCGGATCGTATTGGCGATCGTCATCGAGGCGGTCACCCCGAGCGGCACCGGCCTGAAGTCGCGCGTGAGCGCCTGCTTCTTGAGCGCGGCGTAGTCCTGGCCGGCGAGCAGGCAGAGTGCCTTTGCCTGATCGAGCGTGATCCAGCCTTCGATAGCCGCCCGCCCCAGCCCCTGGTCGGGCGTCAGCAGATCGAACTGTTCCTTGACCTTGCCCTGCACCACCGAGAACGGATACCCCGCGGGCCCGGTCTCGTGCACGATCAGCACCGCGGCCGCTTTCTTCTCGGCCCCCATCTCGTACTTGTAGGTCCAGCGCCCGTAGTACGTCATGGCCCGTCCGCCGAAGACCTTGGGATCGAGTTTGGTCGGGTCCTTGGGGTCCGGCACTGGAGGATCGCCCACGAGCACGATCACCGTCTTGCCGGTAAGATCCACGCCCTTGTAGTCGTCCCACCCATACTCCGGCGCCTGCACCCCGTAGCCCACGAAGACCACGTCGGATGCGTCGAGGCTGACGCGCGGCTGCACGCGCTTGGTCCACGCGACCACGTCGTCTTTGAACTTCAGCGTCTGCGTAACCGTCCCTTTCGCGAAGGTCAGCGATGTCGAGGGATCCGGGGTGATGCCGACCATCGGCACCTTCTGGATGTAGGTGCCGTCCGGGTTGCCTGGCTTGAGGCCGACCTTCTTGAACTGGTCTTCGATGTACGCCACCGTCAGATCTTCACCACGCGTGCCGGGTGCCCGGCCCTCGAACTGGTCGGACGACAGCACCTTGACGTGATCCAGCAGCGCCGGAACGCTGATCGACGGCGCCACGACCGGGAGCTTCGCCGCTTGAGCGAGCAGGCCTGCGCCGAACGCCGCGGCCAGCAGAACTCCGGACAGGATGAATGCGAGTCGTTTCGTCATGATTCCCTCAAGAAGCGAGAAGATGCGGATCGTCGGACCCGCATTGTAGCCCGAATGGTCAGGCCGACGCTTTTGTGCACCTCACGCCTGAGGGCCTGGCCCGGGCCGACCCGGACCCGTCCACGCGGATGGTGCGCCCGGACCGGCTGACGCCGGCGAGTTGCTCATACCACATCACATCATGTAGATTTATAGATATGATTGAGGTTGCTGCCATCTTCCGGCTGCTCGGCGAAGAGGTGCGGCTGCGCCTCCTGCGGGTGCTCTCGCGCGAGCGTCTGAACGTGACCGAATTGACCGCCGTGCTCGGCCTGGCGCAATCCGGCGTCTCACGCCATCTCGGGCTGCTCAAGGACGCGGGCCTGGTCGACGAGGAGCCTGCCGGCGGATTTACGTACTACCGATTGAGCCAGGCCCTCGCCAGCGGACCGCTCTCCGGCCTCTGGACGCACATCGACAGCGACGCCAGCGGGATGGGCACCAGTCCGCTCGTCCGCGGAGACGAGGCGCGCCTCCAGGAAGTGCTGCGCGTGAGGCGCGAGAACTTCGACCCGCACGCCTCAGACGCCGGACTGCTCGTGCCGGGCCGGAGTTGGGCCGCCTGGGCCCGCGCGCTCGGGGCTCTGCTGCCGCCCGTTGAGGTCGCCGACCTCGCGTGCGGCGAGGGTTACCTGACGGTCGAAGCCGCCAGGTGGGCGCGCCGCGTGATCGCGATTGATCGGGACCCGGAGGTGCTGCAGAGGGCCCGCGCCCTCGCCCGCAAACGCGGCATCACGAATGTCACCTGGAAGCGGGGCGACATCGAACGGCTGCCGATCGAGGCAGCGAGCGTCGACGTGGCGCTGCTGTCACAGGCCCTGCACCAGGCCGCTGATCCGGCCCGAGCCGTCGCGGAGGCCGTTCGGATTCTCCGGCCGGGCGGCCGCCTGCTCGTGCTCGAGCTGCGGCCTCACGACCAGATATGGGTCAAGGAGCGGCTCGGCGATCAGTGGCTCGGCTTCGCCGATGACGCCATTGCCCGCATGCTGCGGACCGCCGGGCTCGTCGATGTCAGCGTCCAGTTGGGGGCGCGCAGGGCCGGGGGCCCCTTCGCCGTCACCATCGCCAGCGGGCGCAAACAGGAGCCTCCCCGGCGCCCGCGGCGCGCCCGGACCAGGCGCAAGTAGGAGGCACCATGGCGACGACCGACACCACAGCCATCCTCACCGGGATTCTCAAGACGCGCATCCTCGTCCTCGACGGCGGAATGGGCACGATGGTACAGGGCCACCGCCTGACCGAAGGCGATTATCGCGGCGCCCGGTTCGCCGCCCACCCGCGGGATCTCAAGGGCAACAACGACGTGCTCGTGCTGACGCGTCCCGACGTCATCGCGGGCATCCACCACGCGTATCTCGAGGCCGGCGCGGATGCGATCGAGACCGACACGTTCAACGCCACGTCGATCGCGCAGGCGGACTACGGCCTCGAATCGTGCGTCTATGAGATCAACCTCGAAGCCGCGAAGCTGGCCAGAGCCGCCGCCGCCGACTGGTCGGCCCGCACGCCCGGCAAGCCGCGATTCGTGGCGGGCGCCATCGGCCCGACCAACAAGACACTGTCGATCTCGCCGGACGTCAACAACCCCTCATTCCGGGCGGTGACCTTCGGCCAGCTCCGCGATGCCTACATCGAACAGGCGCGCGGCCTGCTCGATGGCGGATGCGACTGCCTGCTGGTTGAAACCATCTTCGACACGCTCAACGCCAAGGCGGCGCTGGTGGCCATCGAAGAGGTCTTCGACCAACGCCAGTCCCGCGTGCCAGTCATGATTTCGGTGACCGTCTCGGATCGCAGCGGCCGGACGCTCTCCGGCCAGACGATCGAGGCCTTCTGGCTGTCGGTGGCCCACGCGCGTCCCTTCAGCGTCGGCCTCAACTGCGCGCTCGGCGCGCGGGAGATGCGGCCGCACCTGGTCGAACTCGAGCAGGTGGCCACCTGCCACGTCAGCTGCTACCCCAACGCCGGACTGCCCAACCCCTTCGGCCAGTACGACGAGACACCGGCCGAGACCGCGCAGATCGTCGGCGAGTTCGCGGCCGCGGGCCTGGTTGACATTGTCGGAGGCTGCTGCGGCACCACGCCCGATCACATCCGCACGATTGCCGAGGCGGTGGCCCGCGTCCGCCCGCGATCGTCCCGCATCCCGCCTGCCACGCCGAAGCCGGTGTCACCGATGCCCGGCGAAGGCGGGAGACCCGAACCCGACTTGCCGCGCGGAATCCCTCAGACGGGTTCGACAGGCTCACCGCAGGCAGGCTCCCTGGGATCGCCACGCTCCAGCGTGGCCGGGACGCGTGCCGGGCTGGAGCCCGGCGCTCCCAGGAATTCACCCGTCACACCGCTCGCCCGAATCCCGACTCCCGACTCCCGACTCCCGAGGTTTACTCAGTACGCGGGCCTCGAGCCGCTGACCATCCGCCCGGACAGCAACTTCATCATGATCGGTGAGCGGACCAACGTGTCCGGTTCGGCACGCTTCCGCCGCCTCATCAGAGAGCGGAAGTTCGCCGAAGCCGCCGAGGTGGCGCTCGACCAGGTGCGCGGCGGGGCCAACCTGCTCGACGTCAACATGGACGAAGGGTTGCTCGACTCCGAATGGTCGATGACGGAGTTCCTGCACCTGATTGCGACCGAACCCGAGATTGCCCGGCTCCCCATCATGATCGACAGCTCGAAGTGGTCGGTCATCGAAGCCGGTCTCCAGGCCATCCAGGGCAAGCCCATTGTCAATTCGATCAGCCTCAAGGAGGGCGAGGAGGATTTTCTTCACAAGGCGCGACTCATCCGTCGCTACGGCGCCGCCGTCGTCGTGATGGCGTTTGACGAAGCTGGACAGGCCGATACCGTGGAGCGGAGAGTGCAGATTCTCCAACGCGCGTATGGCCTCCTCACCCGCGAGGCCGGTTTCGATCCACTCGACATTGTTTTCGATCCGAACGTCCTCGCCATCGGCACGGGACTCGAGGAGCACACCAACTACGCCGTCGACTTCATCGAGTCCACCAGGATGCTCAAGGCCACGTGCCCCGGCGTCAAGGTGAGCGGCGGCATCTCGAACCTGTCGTTCGCGTTCCGCGGCAACGATCGTGTCCGGGAAGCCATTCACGCGGTGTTCCTGTACCACGCGATCCGAGCCGGCCTCGACATGGGGATCGTCAACGCGAGGCAGCTCACCGTGTACGAGGATGTGGACGCCAATCTGCGGGAGCACGTCGAGGATCTGATCTTCAACCGGCGGCCCGATGCCACCGAGCGCCTCGTACAGCTGGCCACGACCGTCACCGGCGCCGCGCAGCACAGAGGCGCCGACCTCTCGTGGCGGGACGGCACGGTGGAAGCGCGCCTCTCGCACGCGCTCGTGCACGGCGTCCTGGATTTTATCGACCTGGATGTCGAGGAGGCCCGGCAGAAGTACGAGCGGCCGATCGCCGTCATCGAAGGCCCGCTCATGGACGGGATGAAGACGGTCGGCGGGCTGTTCGGCGCGGGCAAGATGTTTCTTCCCCAGGTCGTCAAGAGCGCCCGCGCGATGAAGCGCGCCGTCGCCCATCTCGAACCGTTCATGGAGGAAGAGAAGCGGCAGAGCGGCACCGAACACCGCCAGCGTGGCACCATCGTGCTCGCCACGGTGAAGGGCGACGTCCACGACATCGGCAAGAACATCGTGGGCGTGGTCCTGGGATGCAACAACTACAAGGTCGTCGATCTCGGCGTCATGGTGCCGACCGATCGCATCCTGCGCGCGGCGGTAGACGAACGGGCCGACATGATTGGCCTGAGCGGCCTCATCACGCCGTCGCTCGACGAGATGGTGCAGGTGGCCCGTGAGATGGAGCGGCGCGGCCTGACCCTACCCCTCCTCATCGGGGGCGCGACCACCAGCCGCCAACACACGGCGGTCAAGATCGCCCCGGAATACAGCGGCACGGCCGTCTACGTGCCCGACGCGTCCAGGGTCACCGACGTCATGTCGAGCCTGCTGAGCGATACGCGGCGCGCAGAGTTTGGCGCGGAGAATCGGCGGGTGCAGGAGCAACTGCGAGAGCGGCACAAGAACCGCCAGGCGCGCGTGCTGCTGTCGTACGACGATGCGCGGGGCCGGCGGCTGGCGATCGACTGGGCCACCGAACCGATCGCGATCCCGACGGCATCGGGACGACGCACCGTTGTGGATGTCGATCTCGGCGCGCTCGTGCCGTGTATCGACTGGACGTTCTTCTTCTCGGCCTGGGGTCTCAAGGGCCGCTTCCCCGCCATTCTCGATCACGCGGAATACGGCGCGGCCGCCCGCGACCTGTACGCCGAGGCGCAATCCACGTTGGGCGCACTTGCCGCCGATCGCGCGTTGCAGGCTCGCGGGGTCTATGGGATTTGGACGGCAGGCAGCGATGGCGACGATATCGTCTTCTTTAGCGACGAGACATGCCAGCGCGAGATCGCGCGGTTTCCCATGCTGCGTCAGCAGGAGGTGGTCGAAGAGGGCCGTGCCCAGTTGTGCCTGGCCGACTTCGTCGCCCCGCGCAACAGCGGCCGCACCGACTATCTCGGGGCGTTTGCCGTCACCGCCGGGATTGGAGCAGATGCGCTCGCTGCGGGCGCCGCGGAGAAGCACGACGACTATCACGCGATTATGGTGAAGGCGCTGGCCGATCGGCTGGCCGAGGCCTTCGCGGAATATCTACACGCCAGGGTCCGCCGCGAGTGGGGCGACGACACTGGCGAAGACCTGTCGGCCGCCGACCTGGCCGCCGAGCGGTATCGCGGTATCAGACCCGCCTTCGGCTATCCGGCATGCCCCGATCACAGCTCGAAGCAGGCACTCTTCGACCTGCTCGACGCGCCGGCGGTCGGGATCACGCTCACGGAAAACTGTGCGATGCTGCCGGCTGCCAGCGTCAGCGGACTCTACTTCGCGAGCCCGCGCGCAAAATACTTCAACCTCGGGCACATCGGCCGCGATCAGCTCGTCTCCTACGCGGCGCGCAAGAAGATGACGGTGGAGGAAGCCGAGGCCTGGCTCGCGCCGAACCTGGGGTGAGCGGCCGCCGGGTGTGACCGCCTCCGCCAAGGCTACGGCGGTCCGCCGAAGCGCCTCGCGAAGGCGGAAGACCCGGCCTCCAGTTTCAAAGACGCGGCTCCGGGGTCCGTTCCCTCAGGCTCTTCCCGAATCCCCAATCCCGTCTATTTGCTACCCGCCCCGTACATCACCTTGCCGCCCACGACGGTGTACAGCACCTTCGCCGTGGGAATCTGATCCTCAGGGATCGTGAGGATGTCTCTGGACAGGATCGTCACGTCGCCGAGTTTGCCGACGGCGAGCGACCCCTTGATCTTCTCCTCGAACGCGGCAAAGGCGCCGTTGATTGTGTATGACTTCAGCGCCTCCATCCGCGTCATCCGCTGATCGCCGAAAAACACCGATCCGTCTTTCAATCGCCGGCTCACCGTCGCGTAGTAGTTGGCAATGGGATCGACATCTTCGACAGGCGCATCGGTCCCGTTCGAGATGATCGCGCCCGACTTCATCAGCTTCTGCCAGACGTACGCCCCCTCCTCGGCGCGCTTTGCCCCGAGCCGCGCGAGCACATACGGCGCGTCAGAGGTGCAGTGGATGCCCTGCATCGCCGCGATGACGCCCAGTTTGCCAAACCGCTCGATATCGGCCGGATTGAGATGCTGGCTGTGCTCGTCGCGCCACCGCAGATCCTTCTTGTCGGGATTGGCCTTGAACGCCTCCTCGTAGATGTTGAGCACTTCACGGTTCGCGCGGTCGCCAATCGCATGGATGGCGAGCTGATAGCCATTCGCGATGGCGAGCTTCGCGGTCTCGCGGACCGAGTCGACCGGCGTCGTATTCAACCCTGTATGTCCAGGCAGATCCGCGTACGGCTCAAGAAACCACGCGCCGCGCGATCCCAGGGCACCGTCGATGGTGACCTTGATGGTGCGCAGTGTCACGTGGTTGTCCGCAAATCCAATCGTCTTGTACTTGGCGAGGTTCTCCACCAGGCGGGCGTTGCTCTCGCGCACCATCACGTAGAGCCGGATCCCGAGCTTCCCTTCCTGGGCCACCTGTTTGAACAGGTCGATGGTCGAGAATGGTTCGCCGGCATCATGGAACGTCGTCACGCCCTTCGAGAGGCATTCCTCGGCTGCCAACTGCACGACAAGGCGGGCTTCGGCGTTCCGTTCCTGCGGCGTCATCTTGTCGCGCGCGGCACGTTCGGCCCGACCGAACAGACCCTGGGCCGTCTCTCGGAACACGCCGATCGGGTTGCCAGCCGCGTCCTTCAGAATCTCGCCGCCAGCCGGATTGGGCGTGGTCTTCGTAATGCCCGCCAGTTCCATCGCCTTGGCATTGGCGAACGTCGCGTGGCCGCTCGCATGCTCGAGCACGACCGGGTTGTTCGGCGAGACCTTGCTCAGCGATTCGTGCGTTGGGAATCCCTCAACGTTCGGCTCCGGCCGCTTCGTCCACTTCTCCTGGTGCCAGCCCCGACCCGAGATCCACTCGCCTGGCTTGGCCTTCTTCGCCGCCTCGGCCACCATCGCCACAATCTGCTCCCAGCTCGTCGTCTTCATCAGGTTGAGCTGCAACTTGGCTTGTCCAACTCCAGTGAAGTGACCGTGGCTCTCGATGATGCCCGGCACGGCGAGCGCACCCTTGAGATCGATGATCCTGGTCGACGCCGCGATGTATGGCTTGATGTCGGCTTCCGTGCCGACCGCCACGATTCTGTCGCCCCGAACGGCGAGCGCCTGGGCCTCTGGCCTGACGTCGTCAACGGTCACGATCTTCCCGTTGTGAATGACCAGCGTGGCCGGCTCCACGCGCGCGGGCACCTGAGCCACCGGCCCGGCGGTCAGCGTCAGAGCGGAAAACACGACGAGCAGGGCGAATACGCGAATGGACCCGCGAATACCGATCGGCACGACAGAACCTCCTTGCGGCGGATGGCGCCGTGTCAGTTCTAACGCAATCCAGCCGGCATCACAAGGTCAAACCGCTGGGCGGCGCCCAACCCAGACCCCTCTCCTGCATGCTACGATCAGCTGATTACTGTCCCCGGAGGATTCATGCCTATGTCACGTTGTCTCCGTATGGCCGGTCTCGCCCTGATCGGCCTCTGCCTCCTGTCCGCGTCGTTCGCCGCGGCACAAACCGCCAAGCCCGCGGCGCCGGCGGTCAAGCCCGCGGCACAGGCTGCGCAGCCTGCGCGACCCGCCGAAGCCAAGGCCGAAGTGCCGGCACTCGACGCCATGCACGAGACCATCATGCCGATGTGGCATGACGCCTGGCCCAACAAGGACTACAAGGCGCTCTCCGGCATGCTGCCGGATATCGAGAAGCACATCGCCGCGATCAGCGAGGCTGAACTGCCGGGCATTCTGCGTGAGAAAGCCCCGCAGTGGGCCGTTGGCCTCGCCGATCTGAAGAAGGCCGGCGCCGGCTACAAGGCCGCCGTCGCGAGCGGCAAGAACGAGGATCTGCTCAAGGCCGCCGAAGCGCTGCACACGCAGTACGAAAAGCTGGTGCGCATCATCAAACCGGTGCTGCCGGAACTCGATGATTTCCACGGCACCCTCTACGTGCTCTATCACACCCAGACCAATCCGCTGGTCGTGGCGAAGGTGGCCGCATCGGTGGAGACGCTCAAGGTGAAGATGGCCGCCCTCGACAAGGCGACGCTGCCCGACCGTCTCAAGGCCAAAGCGGCCGAGTTCACGGCCCAGCGCGACCGTCTCGCGAAATCGCTCACCGCGCTCTCCAGCACGCTGGCGGGCGGAGACGAGGCGAAGATCAGGGAAGCCATCGAGTTGATGCACGTCGAGTACCAGAAGCTCGAGAAAGTCTTCGAGTAGGGCGCCCGCGCCTCGCTCCTGATGTCAGCCCCGGTTCGCCTCAGGCGGGCCGGGGCGCTTTTGTTTGGCGTCATTGTCTATTTATTGACTCTAGTCTAGTGAATAAGTAGACTTCTCAGCGTCATGCTGTCCCGTAAGTGCAAGTACGGCCTCAAAGCCGCCTTGCGCCTGGCCGCGGAACCGGCCGGCGCGTTCATGAACGTGACCCGCCTGGCCTTCGCCGAGCGCATCCCGAAGAAGTTCCTCGACCAGATCCTGCTCGAGCTCAAGCGGCGCGGCATCCTCCAGAGCCGGAAGGGCCAGGGTGGCGGATACATGCTCGGCCGCCCCTCGAACACTATTTCGTTTGGCGAAATCGTCCGCACACTCGAAGGGCCGCTCGCGCCCATCGGCTGCGTCAGCGTGACGGCCTATGCGCGCTGCCTGGAGTGCGAAGACGAGGCGCGGTGCGGCGTCCGGGCGGTGATGAAGCGGGTCCGCGATGCCACGGCCGACATCCTCGATCACACGATGCTGGCCGACGTCGTGGCAGACGCGAAGCCTCCCGCGCGACAGCGACGCCGTCGATCGGCGTCGAAATCGCGCTGACGGACCTGCCCCAACGGGATACCTTGATACGAACTCCTGCTCTGCGCGCCCGGCTCGTCGCCGCCCTCTCGGCGGTCTTGCTCTCCGCATCGGGGGCGGCGGCCCAGGTCACATTGCTCAACGTCTCGTACGATCCGACGCGCGAGTTCTACCAGGAAGTGAACACGGCCTTCGCCAGAGGCTGGCAGGCGAAAACCGGTACCCGGGTGACCATCGCCCAGTCGCACGGCGGGTCGGGCAAGCAGGCCCGGGCTGTGATTGACGGCCTCGAGGCCGACGTCCTGACGCTTGCGCTCGCCTACGACATCAATGCCATCAGTCGCCAGGCCGGCCTGCTGCCGCCCACCTGGCAGACCCGGCTGCCAAACAACAGTTGCCCGTACACCTCCACGATCGTGTTCCTCGTGCGCGCCGGCAACCCGAAGCGCATCAAGGACTGGGACGACCTGGTCAAACCGGGCGTCTCCGTCATCACGCCCAACCCGAAGACGTCCGGCGCGGCCCGCTGGAGCTACCTGGCCGCATGGGCATTTGCGAGGAAGCGCTTCGGCGACGAGCTGCATGCGCGGGACTTTGTCGCGGCGCTCTTCAGGAATGTGCCGGTGCTCGACTCGGGCGCCCGCGGCTCGACCACGACTTTCGCCCTGCGCGGCATCGGCGACGTGCTGCTCTCGTGGGAGAACGAGGCGTTTCTCGCCCAGGAGAAGCTCGGGCGCACCCGCTTCGAGATCATCACCCCCTCGACGAGCATGCTGGCGGAACCGCCCGTCGCCATTGTCGACAAGGTCGTCGATCGACGCGGCACTCGCATCATTGCCCAGGCGTACCTTGAGTTCCTGTATTCGCCGAAGGGCCAGGAAATCGCCGCCCGGCATTTCTACCGGCCGCGCGCGGCTGACGTGATGGCGAGGCTTGGCGCGCGGTTCCCGACACTCACGCTGGTCAGCATCGCGGACGCGATGTTCGGCGGCTGGGACGCGGCGCAGAAGAGGCATTTCGATGAAGGCGGCATCTTCGATCAGATCGTCGTTGCGCGGTAGCCGCTCGGCGCTGCCCGGGCTCGGTCTCACGCTGGGCTACACGCTGCTGTACCTCGGCGTGGTGGTCCTGGTCCCGCTGGCCGCGCTCGTGCTGCGTGCGGCCGACCTCTCCTGGTCCCAGTACTGGGCGACGGTGACCACGCCGCGCGCGCTGGCCAGCTATCGACTCACGCTCGGCGCGTCGCTGACAGCGGCGGGGTTGAACGGCGTGTTCGGCCTGCTGGTCGCATGGGTGCTCGTGCGCTACCGGTTTCCGGGGCGCCGGCTGGTTGACGCCATCGTCGATCTGCCATTCGCGCTCCCGACGGCGGTTGCTGGCATCGCTCTCACAGCGGTCTATGCGCCCAATGGCTGGATTGGCAGCTTTCTTCACTCGTGGGGCGTCCCCATCGCCTACACCCCTGCCGGCGTCGTCGTGGCCCTCACCTTCGTCGGTCTGCCGTTTGTCGTGCGCACCGTGCAGCCCGTGCTCGAAGACCTCGATCCCGAAGTTGAGGAAGCCGCCCGGTCCCTGGGCGCCACGCCGTTCCAGACGACGGCACGCATCATCATCCCGACGGTGTTGCCGGCCCTGGCAACGGGCACAGCGCTGGCGTTTGCGCGCGCGCTCGGCGAGTACGGTTCCATCGTCTTCATCTCAGGCAACCTGCCAATGCGGACCGAGATGACGACGGTGCTCATCATGGCCAGACTCGAGCAGTTCGACTACGCCGGCGCCACGGCGCTGGCGAGTGTCATGCTCGGCATGTCGTTCGCCCTGCTGCTCGGCATCAACCTGATGCAGTGGATGGTGCGGCGGAGGATGGCATGAACGCCAGAGACCTGCGTCCCGGATCGGGCAACCACGGGGGGTTGCCCCTACGGCGGACTCGGGAGAGTGGGCTCGGCAGCGCGCTGGCGCGGCGGAGGACGGCATGACGCGGGGCGGCGGCGGAAAGGCAGTCCAGTGGCTGCTGATCGCGGTGGCGCTCGCCTTCCTCGCGGCGTTTCTCGTGGTGCCGCTCGTGTCCGTGCTGACGCAGGCGTTCGAGCAGGGGTGGCGCGTCTACTGGGCCTCTATCACCGAACCTGACGCACAGAGCGCCATCCGCCTGACTCTTCTCATCGCGCTGATCGTCGTGCCGCTCAACACCGTGTTCGGCGTCGCCGCCGCGTGGGCCATCGCGAAGTTCACCTTTCCAGGCCGCACGATCCTGATCACGTTGATCGATCTGCCGTTCGCGGTCTCCCCCGTGATCTCCGGCCTCGTCTTCGTGCTGCTGTTCGGGGCGAAGGGCGTCTTCGGGCCATGGCTGTCGGCGCACGGGGTCAGAATCATCTTCGCGTTTCCCGGGCTGGTCCTGGCGACGTTGTTCGTCACGGTCCCCTTCGTCGCGCGGGAACTCATCCCGTTGATGCAGGAGCAAGGCACGGAGGTGGAGGAAGCGGCCATCGCGCTCGGCGCATCCGGGTGGCAGACGTTCTGGCGCGTCACGCTTCCGAACATCAAGTGGGGCCTGCTGTATGGCGTCATCCTCCTGAACGCCCGGGCCATCGGCGAATTCGGTGCCGTGTCGGTGGTGTCCGGCCACATTCGCGGCGAGACCAACACGCTGCCGCTGCACGTCGAGATCCTGTTCAACGAGTACAACTTCACCGCAGCGTTTGCCGTCGCGTCGCTGCTGACGCTGATGGCGATCGTCGCCTTGGCCGCCAAGTCGGTGGTCGCGTGGCGGACCGACCGAACACTGGTCCCCTCAGCCGCACCGCAGGCCGGTCTCACGGACCTTCAGTCATGAGCATCGAAGTCGCGCATCTCACCAAGCACTTCGGCACGTTTGCCGCCATCGAGGACGTGTCGCTGCGTGTCGAAACGGGCGAACTGGTCGGGTTGCTCGGGCCATCCGGCTCAGGCAAGACCACGCTGCTGCGCGTCATCGGCGGCCTCGACCTGCCCGATTCCGGGTCGGTGGCCATTGACGATGTGGACGTGACCGGCCAGGGCGCACGCCAGCGCAAGGTCGGGTTCGTCTTCCAGCACTACGCGCTGTTCCGCCACCTCACCGTCTTCGAAAACGTCGCGTTCGGTCTCCGTGTCCGCCCGAAGGACGGCCGGCCGCCGGAATCGGAGATTCGCAGCCGCGTACAGCAGTTGCTCGACCTGGTTCAACTGGGCTTTCTCGCCGACCGCTACCCCGCGCAACTCTCGGGAGGGCAGCGTCAGCGCGTCGCCCTGGCCCGCGCGCTGGCGGTCGAACCGCGGCTGTTGCTCCTCGACGAGCCGTTCGGCGCCCTCGACGCGAAAGTGCGGAAGGAGCTGCGGCGGTGGCTGAGGCGGCTCCATGCCGAACTGCGCGTCACCACGGTCTTCGTGACGCACGATCAGGAGGAGGCGCTTGAGCTGTCGGACCGCGTCGTTATCATGAACCAGGGGCGCGTCGAGCAGGTCGGCACCCCTGAACACGTGTATCACTCACCCGCGAGCCTGTTCGTCTACCAGTTCCTCGGCGAGGTAAACCTGTTTGTCGGGCGCGTCGCCGGTGACAAGGCCTACCTGGGCGGGCTGGAAGTCGACCTGCCGAACAAGGCCGGTGCACCCGCCGATGTGGCTCGCCTCTTCATCCGGCCACATCTGCTCCAGGTGCACGCCGAGCCCACGAGCGGTACGTTCAAAGCCACCGTCGTCCACGTCAACAAGGCTGGGCCCTCGGTCAAGATCGAGCTGCGGGCCGAATGGGGCGACCCGGTGTTTGTCGAGATGTCTCCGGAACGTTGCGACCAGTTGAAGCTGGCGCGTGACGCGGTCGTGTTCATCAGCCCCCAGTCTCACGATCTGTTCGTCAGGGAGTGACGGAGCTAAACCAGGCGTTGTGAATCCGTCCGGCAAACCTCGCGAGCGTCGGTCGGCCGACACCAATTCCAGAACCGCGCACCGGCGAGAAATTGCGCGACAACTGGTGAGGTCTGAGCATTTAGGCCGTCGGCCGGGTGACGCCGGCCTTCACAGGCCGTCACACCATGACCCGGGATTGCACGCGCCAGCCCTGGTACGTGCTTTGCTCCAGGCATCCTCAGTCCGGCATTCAAGCAACTCGACATCTGGCCGATTACGTGATCACCGGGCACAGTGGGCTCATGGAGGGTCGCATGGACGCCAGATCAAACGATGTCGCGCACATTCCGGGATTGGCGGCTCGAACGCTCGCCTGCGCCGTGATCAAGCAGGCGCTTGTGGATGCGCTCGACCCGACGACACCCCAGGAAATCCGGGCGGACGCCCAGGCGTTTCTGTCCGGTGATGAGTGGTATCGGATGTGGTGCAACGCGGGCGGCTATTCGCCAAGCCCGCTGCTCCACCGCCAACAGGCTGCATAAAGGCCCCCTCCTGCCAGATCGGGCGCCGGCGATGGAATAACCCGGCGCCCGCTCGCCTATCAGTTTGAGATTCCGATACACTTCCGGCCCATGGCCACGCCGCGGACGATCCGCACGGTGTGCCCGCGCAACTGCTACTGCACGTGCGGGATGCTCGTCACCCTCGACGAGCGTGACCGGATCGTGCGGATTGAGGGCGATCCGGCCAACCCGGCCACCGGCGGTCATGTATGCCTCAAGGGGCTAAGCTACGCCCGGCGTGTGAATTTCCGCGATCGACTGCTCACACCGATGCGCCGGCGCCCGAGTGGTGAGGGTTTCGAACCGGTCGCGTGGGACGATGCCCTCGGCGAGATCACCGAGCGATTGACGCGCATCCGTACGACCCACGGACCGTCGAGCGTCTTGTACTACGAAGGCTCCGGATCCCATGGCGCGCTCAGTAGGCTCTCGATGGCCTTCTGGCGGCAGTTTGGCGGGTGCACCACGACGTACGGAGACCTGTGCTGGCCAGCCGGCCTCGAAGCCACGCGGTTGACCTACGGCGCCAACATCCACAATCACCCGCGCCTTACACGCGACAGCCGTTTCATTCTGATCTGGGGCCACAACCCGGCCGAAACCAATATCCACCAGTGGCGGCTGATTCTGGACGCGCAGGAGCGCGGCGCCATCGTAGCCGTCGTTGATCCGCGCAGCACCGATACGACCGACGCCGCCGACATCCACCTGCAGCCGCGCCCGGGAACCGACGCGGCGCTGGCGCTGGGGCTCGCCCGCATCATCGTGGATGCCGGCCTGCACGATGCGGCGTTTCTCGGCGCGCATGCCGCAGGCTTTGAGCAGTACCGCGCGCGCCTCGCCGACTATCCCACGGAGAGGGTCGCTGACATCACGGGGCTCGACCCGGCAGCGATTCGCGATCTCGCGCTGGCCTATGCGCGGACCCGTCCAGCGTTGCTCATCGCCGGCTTCGGATTGCAGCGTCACCATCGCGCCGGCCAGACGATGAGAGCCGTCGCGTTGTTGCCGGCCGTCACTGGCAATGTGGGGGTGGCGGGCGGTGGCTGGCAATACGCCAACCTGGCAAGCCATTGTCTGCGCGAATTGCCGCTGCCGCCCGAGCCCGCCGGGATGCGAGCCATCCCGGTGTCGCAGCTGGCCCGCCATCTGGAAACGCAGACTGCTCCCCCCATCCGGGCCGCGTGGATTGAACGCGGCAATCCGGGCAGGCAAAACCCGGCCGCCCCGCGGGTACGGGCTGCCCTCTCGTCGCTCGACCTGGTGGTCGTGGTCGATCAGTTCATGACGCCGACGGCCGCGTGCGCCGACTTTGTGCTGCCGGCCAAATCACTGTTCGAAGAGGAGGATCTCGTCACCGCGTATTGGCATCCGTATCTGCAGTGGCGCGCGAAAATTCTCGAGCCTCCCGGCCAGGTGAAGCCCGAGACCGAGATCTGGCGACTGATGTGCGAGCGATTCGGGTACGACACGTCGTGGTTCCCAGTGGACAAGCTCGCCTACCTGCGCGAGTTGCTCCCGGCAGGCCACGAGTCAGCGCTCGAGGCCCTGATGGACCGGCCTCTGGATCTGTCGGAACATGGTGACGTCGCGTTCGCCGATTGGCACTTTCCGACGCCATCGGGGAAGATACAGTTT
Organism: Acidobacteriota bacterium; assembly: GCA_026393675.1. Classification (NCBI taxonomy): domain Bacteria; kingdom Pseudomonadati; phylum Acidobacteriota; species Acidobacteriota bacterium. The sequence goes on from JAPKZQ010000046.1 coordinate 54,128, forward strand.
GCCTCCGAGGAGGCCGGGGACTTGTGGGGCGTCGGGGCCGTGCCGGAGTATGCACATCTTGACGAGGGCCATGCCTCGGCGCTGGCGGACCGTCTCCCGCTGCAGCTCCTCTCGTGCAAGACGCGCGATCGGATCCACTCGCAGTTCGGCAATCTCGACTGGGTGCGCGAAGTCGAGCGGCCGCACGTGCTCGACATCAATCCGCACGATGCGTCAGTACGTGGCATCACCGACGGCGCCCGTGTTGCCGTGTGGAACGATCGCGGCCGGATCGAGCTCGCGGCGCGCGTGACGCCGGGCATCAGGCCTGGCGTCGTGCACATCCTTGAAGGCTGGTGCCACGAGGGCGATCCCGATGTGAACGCGCTCACCGGCGAAGGCATCACCGACATGAACCACGGCGCGACCTTCTACGAGTGCCTGGTCGACGTGGTGCACGTATGAGCGGCGCGGGATTCCTCGTCGACCTGCATCGGTGCGTCGGATGCGGCTCGTGCGTGCTCGCGTGCCGAATCGAGAACGGTCGAACCGACGAGCTGTCATGGCGGCGCGTGCTGCCGCTCAATCTGCGGCGGCACCCGGGAGGACCCACGTATTTCCTGTCGGTCGCGTGTCACCACTGCGATGAGCCCGCGTGCCTGCGAGGTTGCCCGTCCCGCGCGTACGAGAAACGGGCGGATGGCGTGGTGCTGCATCACGACGATCGCTGCCTGGGCTGCCGCTACTGCGAGATGACCTGCCCGTTCGGCACGCCGACATACGACGAGGAGCGGGGCGTCGTCTCGAAGTGTCACCTGTGCGTGCAGCGGCTCGACCAGGGACTAGCGCCGGCGTGCGTCGCCGCGTGTCCGACCGAGGCGTTGCGGTACCAGGGGCCGGGAGCCGCGGCGAGCGCTGATGCGCGGGCGGGCGTGCCGGGATTCATAGATCCGGCCGGCTGCAGGCCGAACATCAGGTTTACACCGCCGAGAGGTGCGCGACGCGTGGTGTTGTTCGCGGCGCTTGAGGAGGTGATGCGGCGATGACCCAATCGTCTGGACACATGCCGCTCGTGTGGTTCACCAGCCTGGCCATCGGCGGGGCCGGCCTCATCGCCGCCGCCGCGTGGCGCCTACCTGCGGATCTCGCGTCGCAGGCGACTGCGCTGGCGGTGGGCGCGGTCGCGCTGGGCGCCGGTATTCTGGTCTCGATGCTCCATCTCGGCCGGAAGTCGCGCGCCCTGCTGGCCGCGCGCGGCGCGGGCCGCAGTGCCCTCAGTCACGAAGTCCTTCTGGCGGGGGCGACCCTCGCGTCGGCCCTGGCGCTTCTGGCGATGTACTGGCAGGCCTCTCCCTATGTGTGGGCCAAGTTCGCGGCGGCCACAACCGCGAGCCTGTTTCTCCTTTCGATCGGACGTGTGTATCGACTGGGGGGACAGCGGACGTGGCGCGGCCCGACCGTTCTGGTGCCCCTGACAACCGGGCTCGTGTGCGGCGAAATGTTCCTGCAGGTGATTGGCAACGCGTCGATCAGAGAGATCAGCGTGGCGTTCTGGATCATCCCCATCGACGCCATGGTGTTTGCCTCTCGGTGGTGGACTTTGGCCCGCACTGCTTCGGCGGGCACGCCGCGACGTGTTGACGCCAACCGACTGCACAATCTCTCAGCCGCGCGCCTGCTCATCTTCGACGTCATCCCGCTCGTGCTCCTCGACATGAACGCGGCCGGTCTTGCCATGATCGCGGTTGTGATGGGACTGGCGCTCGATCGATGGCTCTTCTATGCGCTCGCGGACCAGCATACGACGGAGGCCGAGCTCGCCCGCGTCGAGGCGATTATCGAACGCGAATCTCGAATCGGATAAAATCGTCGTGGTCGCTGCAGCGGCTCTGTCACACCCATCCAGAGGACTGATTCCCCATGATCGTGCGTCGTGCTCACCTGAGAGGAGCGGTCATCGGACTCCTGCTCATCGCAACGTCGGCACCAGTTGTCGGCCGCGCCGGCGTCCAGGGCGGCGAGTCGAAGCCCGTGTTGCGCCTGGCCACCACCACCAGCACGGCCGACACGGGCCTGCTGAGCGCGCTGCTGCCCGATTTCGAGCGCCAGTGCGGCTGTCGCGTGGATGTGGTGGCCGTCGGCACGGGTCAGGCACTCGGACTCGGACGGCGCGGCGACGTGGACGTCCTGCTGGTACACGCGCGCGAGGCCGAGGACGCGTTTATCGCCGAAGGCCACGCCACGCGTCGCGACGACGTGATGTACAACGACTTCGTCATCGTCGGGCCGGCTGCCGATCCGGCGGGGATCGGAAAGACGAAGCTGGCCGTCGAGGCGTTCAAGGCCATCGGCAAGGCGAACGCAGCATTCGCGAGCCGCGGCGACAAGTCGGGCACGCACACGAAGGAACTCGCGCTCTGGAAGTCGGCCGGTCTCGCGCCCACCAGGAAAATGTCCTGGTACCTGTCGGTCGGCCAGGGCATGGGCGAAACGCTGACATTTGCGAGCGAGCGTCAGGCGTACACGCTGAGCGATCGCGCCACATGGCTCGCGATGCGCGGCAAACTGACCGGGCTCCGGTTGCTGTTTGGCGGCGAGACGCTGGCGGCCAATCCTGATCGCGATCTGCGCAACGACTACGGCATCATCGCCATCGGCCAGACCCGACATCCGTTCGTGCAGGCGGCGTTGGCGGCGCGCTTCGTCGAATGGATTCTCTCAAAGCCGACACAGGACCGCATCGGCGCCTTCGGCGTCGATAGGGTTGGCCAGCCGCTGTTCTACCCGAACTCGCACAGGCGGCCGAACACGCGCGACGCCGGCCAGGTGACGTCGATCACCGTGCGCTGACGACATGGTGACAACCGGTTTCAAAACCCGTTCTGGCGGCCGGAACACGTGCCGCGCGCACAGGTTTCGAAACCGTCTCCAGAAGGTGTCTCATCGATAGCATCCTGCGTGCACTCGGAGAGCCGGCATTAGTCGCGGTGGTGGCCCTCACCTTCCGCGTGACCGGCATTGCGCTGCTCCTGGCGACCATCGTCGGCGTGCCCATCGGCGCCGCCCTCGGTCTCGCGCGCTTTCCGGGCCGCCGCCTCGTGACGCTCGTGCTCTACACCGGGATGGGACTGCCGCCCGTCGTCGTCGGGTTGTTCGTCTACGTGGCGTTCTCGAGAAGCGGCCCGCTTGGCGATCTCGGGTGGCTGTTCACACCCGCCGCCATGATTGCGGCGCAGACCATCATTGCGTTTCCGCTAGTGGCTGCGCTCACGATGAGCGCGGTGGACGGCGTCGATCGGGACCTGCGCCTGCAGGTCCGTGCGCTGGGCGCCACGCGGTGGCAACTGGCCTGGACCGTGCTCCGCGAGGCCCGCATCGGCGTCACGGCCGCGATCGTGGCGGCGTTTGGCGGGATCATCTCGGAGGTGGGCGCGGTCATGTTGGTCGGCGGGAACATCGAGGGCCAGACGCGGGTGCTGACGACCGCGATCATGCTGTATGCGCGCCAGGGCGACTTCGCCCTCGCCATGGCGCTTGGCCTCATCCTCATCGCGCTCGCGCTGGCCGCTAATGCCGTCCTGCTTCAACTCCAGGGGCGGTCGCGATGAGCGGCACCGGACCGGCTTACCGCATCACCGATCTGCGCCATCGCTATGGCAGTCGCATCGTGCTGGACGTGCCAGCGCTCGACATCGCGCGTGGCGAGACGCTGGCCGTCATCGGCCCGAGTGGCGCGGGAAAAACGACGCTGCTGCGCCTGTTGCAATTTCTCGAACGGCCGACGGAGGGCAGGATTGAGTACGCGGGAACGCCGGCCGTTTTTCCGATGCCAATCGAGATCAGCCGAACTGTCACCACGGTGTTTCAGCGGTCGGTCATGCTGGACCGATCGGTCCGCGACAATGTCGTGTTCGGACGCCGTCTCCGCGGCAGCCGAGCATTCGCCGATGTCGACGCCCTGATCGAGCGGTTGGCGCTGCAGCACCTGGCGAAGGCGCCCGCCCGGTCGCTCTCGGGCGGCGAGATGCAGCGCGTCGCGCTCGCCCGCGCCATTGCCACCGGGGCCGACGTGCTGCTGCTCGACGAACCGGCGGCAAACCTGGATCCCCGCAATGTCGCCATCGTGGAAGCGATGATCAAGGAACTCCAGGGACGGGGCACGACGCTGGTGCTCGTCACGCACAACACGCACGAAGCCCGCCGCCTGGCGTCGCGGACGCTGGTCCTGCTCGATGGCCAAGTGATCGAGGTGGGGCCAACCGCCACGGTCTTCGACTCGCCGGCCGACCCCCGCACCCGAGGCTTCCTGCGCGGCGACTTCATCTACTGAGAAATGGGGCCAGGCCCCATTTCGCCAGGCCGCCTCATTGTTGCCTTATCTGGGCCGGCCAATCTTGATCAGCACCGCGCCGTGGCGAGGCACCGTCGCCGAAAACTGATCGGTGGCGCTGCCGAGATCCCGGTGGAGCCACAAATCGCGAACCGGTTGGCTGCCCGACAGGCCCAGCGCCGAGAGCTTCACAGCCACCGTGGTCGGTTCGGGGCCGCGGTTAAACAGGCCCACGGCCATCGTGCCATCCGAAAGCGGTTTCGCCCAGACGTCGTACCGACCGTCGCCTGCGAGACGACCTGCCGCCTTGCCGAGCACGTCCTGATTGACGGCCAGCACTTCCGGGTTGCCGAGCAGGTTGACGGTGAACTCGTCAATCCGCGACATGTCGGCGCCAATCAGAAGCGGCGCCGCCTGCAGGCTCCACAACGAGATGTGGGTGATCTGCTCGTTTGGCGTCAACTGTGTCGGCCTTGCCGTATCGGTCCGCCCCCAGCCCACCATGCCGACGACGAGCATGTCGGTGTCGTTCCAATGGCCGGGGCCCGCGTACTTCTCGTGACCGGTTTGCTCGAAGCCGATGCCAGACATCGACGGCCATGTGTCGGTGATGTCGCCGGTCACCCGCCACAGGTTGCCGCCGACCTCGTCGCCCCACTCCCAGACGTTGCCCCAGCCGTACTGGCAGAGACTGTAAACGAAGTCGCGATCGAGCGTGTCGAGGATGCCGCGCATCAGCACGTATGGCTTCTTCAGATCCGCGAGGTTGTTGCGATCGCCCTCGTAGGAGCACCAGTCGTACTTGATGTAGTCGAAGCCCCACTTCGACCACGTGCGCGCGTCCTGCGCCTCGTGCTGGAAGCTGCCGTCGTACCGCTGCTGGCACGTGCGCGGCCCTGGCGACGAGTAGATCCCGATTTTGAGGCCGAGCCCGTGGACGTAGCCGGTGAGCGCCTTCATGTCGGGGAACTTCTCGTTCGCGGTGATCTCGCCTGTCGCCGTGCGCGGCCCTTCCCACGCATCGTCGATGTTGATGTACGTATAGCCCTGGGCCGCCAGACCGCTTCTGACCATGCCGACAGCCGCCGCGCGCACTTTCGCATCATCCACGCGGCCGCCCCATACATTCCACGAGTTCCACCCGAGCGGAGGCGTGAGCGCCAGCGCATCCTTGCCGCCGACAATCGTGATGGCGCCGGTGGTCCGGCCTTTGGGTCCGGTGACCGTGACAGTGACGGCCGTCCGGCCCTCGCGCCTGAGCGCCCCGCGGATGACGCCCGTCTTCGAGTCGAGCGTGAGCCCGGCCGGCAGGTTCTTCGCCGCGAAGGTCAGCGGCCCCTCGCCCGACGCGGGAATCATGAATTGGAAGGGGCGCCCGGGCGTGGCGCCGGTGATGCGGGGATGGTTGATGCGCGGCTCGGCAGTCCGGCTCGATGCCATCGGCGGCGGCGCCTCAACTGGCGGTGTCACGACCTCGGGCTTTGACGTGGCCTTCTGGACCGGCAGGATCATCGCACCGCCCCAGACCACCGTGTCACCCTGAGGGCCGTCGCCGCCGTCATGCACGGAGAGGACGAGGCGTTGGGCGCCGGCGAGATCAATCGAGATCGGCCGGGGCGCGTCGGCGGCCTTCATCAGGCCGGAGTCGCCCACATGCTTGCCGTCGACCCAGACGTCGAACGTGACGCTGCCGGGGCCGCTTTTCGCCGTGTCGTCGATACCGACCATCGAAACGAACCGTCTGGCCTGGCCCTTCAGATCGATCGCGAGGTCTGTGTTGACGTTGAGGGGCAAGCCGTGCGCGTACGTCACGCCACCGAGCGAGAGAACGAGCGGCGCGGGAGGCGTTGGGGGAGGCGCTGGAGCAGGCGCTGGCGGCGGCGTGGCCGGTTGTCCGGGCTGGGCCTGTCCGCGTTGCGGCTGAGCCGGCGGGCGCGGAGCACGCGGGCGGCGGATTGAGGCCCGACTCAGATCGAGGCTGTCGATCCAGATGGCATTGGCCGCGTCGATGAGGGTGAGCGATGCCGGGTCCTGCATCTCGACGCGCTCAGCGACGAGCGCGCCGCCCAGTCCGAGCGCCAGCGCCGCGACGACGATGATCTTTGATGAGGTCATGATGTGTTCCCTTCGCGGTGATCATACTGCCGGATCTTCACCTGTGCATCGCTCACGCCGGCCTCTGACCTCAAATGGCCGGATCCCTCTCGACCGAGGTCTGCAGGATGACGAAGGTCTCGGTCGACTGGATCTCCTTGATACTCTGCAGGCGCTCCGAGAGAAACGCATAGAGCTCGGGGATCCCCCGAGTCATGACCTTCGCCAGGAGGCTGTAGGTTCCCGTCGTGTAGTGCACCTCCACGATTTCTGGAATCGCCTTGAGCCGTTCCTGGGTCTGCGCGCTCAGGCCCGCCTTGGTCAGCGTGATGCCAACGAAGGCCGAGACGCCAAGTCCCAGCCCCGCATAATCCAACACCGCCCTCGAACCCTTGATGACGCCCGCCTCCCGAAGTCTGCTGACACGCTGGTGAATGGCGCCGCCCGAGACGTCCAATGCGCGCGCAATTTCGAGGAACGGTTTGCGGGCATCCTTCACCAAGGCGCGCAGGATGGAACGGTCAAGATCATCGATGGCATGTTTCACGAACCCCCCTCTCAGGCACTATTAGCTAATTTTCACAATATTACGGTCAATAGTATCAAGTTATCACAATTATGCCGATTGACATGTATGTAGTGGTAGTCACGTGCGCTTTTCGCTATCATTCAGTTCTCAGGCGCACATGGTCCTGGCCCACCAGTCACCGCTGGCGGACACGAGCCTGGAATTTAAGGAGGACGTCGTGGCGACACCCCGAAGAGACTCATCCCTCGCCCTCGGCATTCAGCGGATCGAGCCGGTGGACCTGCAGGATCCCATGGTCCTCGGTTCCCTCGAACAGGCCCGGAGGGCGATGTCCAATCCTCGGCTCCAGGAGATTCTCGCCGTGCGGACCACCATCCAGCACTATCTCTGCGGCGAGCTGGTCGGTCGTGGCTACGTGCATCCGCCCGTCTACATGCTGGCGGGCTGCACGGATCCCTTGAACCACTGGACCTACCCGGCCAGGGTCAACTACTACGGCGAAGAGGTGTCGGTCACCCAGTCGCTCATTCTTCAGAAGATCCTCATGGTCATGCTTTCCGGAGCCCGACAGGTCTTCTGGGCTTCCCCGAACATCCGGATGGAGATGCGCATCGGGCGGAAGGAGTACAAGTACACCTCGGAGTTCATGCAGGTGGACTTCGAGAAGCGTGACGGAACCTACGAGGAAATGCTCGGGCTCATCTCGGATCTGGTCCGGGGCCTCTATCGGCGCCTCGCCGAAACCCATGGCGACACCATTCAGCGCTTTCGGGGATCAGCCTTGCCCGAGTTGACGGACCCGCTCAAGGTCATCGACGTCCAGGACATCAAACGGCGGGAGAGCCTGGAAGACGATGACGCCGTTGAGCGCTGGGCGGCGTCGCGCTCGCAGGGCCGGCCCTTCATTCTCTCGAACCTGCGGAGGGAGGCCTACGACTGTTTCGAGCCCGAGCAGGGACGCTTTCTCAACTACGACGTGGTCCTGCCGCCTGCGGGCGAGAATCCGCATCCCATCGAGTGTCTGTCGGGCGCCGAGCGGACCCGGTCGATCGAGGATCTCGAGCGCCGGATGATGGATCTCAATTACCCCATGGCCTATTTCGCGCCTTTCTTCGATTTGTTCACGTCCCTCGATGGCAACGGGGGGAAGATCGCGTGTGCCGGCGCGGGTTTCGGAGTGGAGCGGCTGACGTACGCGATTCTGGGGCTCAAGGACATCCACGAGGTCTATCCCTTTCCCCGCATGGCCGAAGGGCGGATCGCCATTTAGTCTCGCGCAGGATCGGGCGTGACGACGTTGACGAGGCAGCAAGGCCATCGCCCCGGCTATTTTCTTGTCGGCGCGAGATGCGCGTCGAGGAACGCGTCGATGTCGGCAAGCGTGCTGTAAGCCAGCGACGTGGCGTGCCGGTGAGAAAGTCCGCTGATCATGCGTGAGATCGCGCCCTGCCGGTCGGCGTGATAGAGCACGTAGGCGCACTGGCCCGACTGCGCCGCACGGCCGAGAATGTAGCCGACCTCGAATCCCACACCGAAGCTGGAGCCCGACGCCTCGGCCACAAGGATGTCGGCGGCGTCGAGCCACTCGACATCCCGCGTGAACACGTGCTCGGCGGTCACACGGCTTTCGACCGCCTCAACATCGTCTCGAAGCAGGTGCGACGTCAGCACCTCGTGCCCGAGATGCACGAGCCGATCGTGAATGTGACGCGCCGCCGCAACCGCTCCGCGGTCTCCCCGAACAGTACACGCCAGGTAGATACGCATGCCGGCTCCAGTATTCTCATCCCTTCGACCGCCGACCTCGCCTCACCGTCTGTCAGGGTCGCGCGAGCGCCGCGGCCCAGGGCTGGGCCGTCACGGTCGACCGAATCACGTCGATGGCGCGCTCGATGTCCGGTCTCGTAATGCCGCGGTAGGTCACGAAGCGGACCACCGATCCCATCCCCGGCAGACCGCGCACGCCCTGCTCGCGCAGGTGGGTCGCGAAGGTTGCGGCATCGATGCCCAACCCCTTGACGTCCACATTGACGATGTTGCTCTGCACGGCGTGCAGATCGACAGACAAGCCTGGGATTAACGCCACGGCTTGGGCGAACAAGCGGGCGTTGTTGTGATCCTCGGCGAGCCGCCCGATCATGCTCCGCAGAGCGACGAGTCCGGGCGCGGCAATCACGCCGGCCTGGCGCATCGCAGCGCCGAACGACCGGCGCACCTTGCCGGCTCGCTCGATAAAGGCGCTCGATCCGGCGAGTACCGACCCCACGGGTGCCGACAGGCCCTTCGACAGACAGAAACTGACGGTATCGACCGAACGGACCAGTTCGCGCGCCTCGACGCCGAGTGCGACCGCCGCGTTGAAGATGCGCGCGCCGTCGAGATGCACCGAGAGGCCGCACTCGCGACCGATGGAGGCCAGTTCGTCGATCTGCGCCGCCGGCATCACCGTGCCGCCAGCGGCATTGTGCGTGTTCTCCAGGCACAGGATGCCGCGCGCCGGGTACATCGTTGCCGCCTTCTTCCCGGCCCACCGCACGCGATCCGGATCAGGCGCCCCGTAGTGCCCGCCGACAGGAATCACCAGCAGCCCGCAGGCCGCGGCGACGCCGCTGAATTCCATGCCGTACACGTGCGCGCTCTCCTCGACGATCGCCGCCGCGCCCGGTTCGGCATGCGTGCGCAGCGCGAGCGTATTCGACATCGTGCCGCTGATGGTGAAGACGGCCGCATCCTTGCCCATCAACCGGGCCGATTCGGCTTCAAGTTCACGAACCGTGGGATCGCCGTCGCGCGAATCGTCGCCCAGTTTCGCCGTCACCATGCTCTGGAGCATCTCCGGCGTCGGCAGGGTGAGCGTGTCGCTGCGCAGATCGATGAGTGCCATATCGCACGACTCCACATACGGGGCCTGACCGATGATCGTCGCTATTGTATCGCGGGGGCCCGAACGATGCGTCGACGCGGAAGCCTCGCTGCCCGATGCGCTTGGAGAATTCTGTTGACGCGCACGAGGCCGCGGCGATGACGGCGGGGAGGCCCGGGCTGAGCGGCCCACTTCCATGGGCTCGGGCAAAAGGTCTAGTCATGATACACGTCCCGGCCCGGCCTCGCGGGGACTCCCCCTGGGGAAGATCCGTCGCCCAGACCGGCCCTCGTGCAGCCCCCTGCGGTGCAGGCGGGGCGTCAGTAATGGGGAAAGAGGATGGCGTTGCGAACCCGCAGGTCGCCGGACAGGTACAGGTCGCGGAGGGCGGCGTGCTGGGTCTTGCCGTTGTGAGCGTCAACCCTGCAATTGGCGCCGTCCTTCTATCCACGGATAACTGGGCAATTGACGCCATCCATATGTGACGTTAGCCTGCTTGGCATTCCTGGCGAAGACTGGCATCATGAACGCACGCGAGCCGAACTGAATGCCGAAGATCACCAACATCCCGGGCCCGTACTGGTTGTTCTTCTACAGCTTCGACTGTAGCGAGCCCATGCACGTGCACGTTCGGCGGGAGAAGAAGACCTGCAAGTTCTGGCTCGCTCCGGTAGAACTGGCGTGGAATCATGGATTTGCGCCACGGGAACTGAACGACATCCGGGTCCTGATTCAGGAACACGGACAGAACATCATCGAGGCTTGGTATGAGCACTGCGGTCAGCGTTGAATCGAGAGTCAGCCGGGTCGAAGTGACCGGCGAAGTCATCACGGCCTACCTGGTGGACGGACGCGTCATCAGCGTTCCGCTTGCTTGGTCCTGGCGCCTATCCGAGGCGAATCCGGCACAGCGGGCGAATTGGACGCTTATTGGCGATGGTCAGGGAGTGCACTGGCCAGACGTAGACGAGGATCTGAGTGCCGAGGGCATGCTGCACGGCATTCCCGCTCACCGGCCAGGTACACGCGCCGCAAGTCCTGGTGCGACAACGCCGGCTAACAAGGCGGTGCAGCCGACGAGCCGCGCGCGGCAGAGGGCCAACAAGTCGCGACCGGCATCACACGCGGCTCGCGGCTGACCCCCGGACGTTGGCGGGCAACCGACGACCGGTATTTCAGGTTCGGGTCAGACTACCGATGCGCGCGCCGCTTGGACCAGTTCTCGACGGCGATCTCTCTGAAGCGAGCGAAGTCCCTGGTGTTCAGGGTGACCAATACCAGTTGGTTGACATGGGCGATCGCGGCGATCTGGCCATCGACGAACGGCGCAGTCCGGCCGAGTGCCTCGAGACGTGCTCGCTCATGGCCGTGCCACGTCGCCGCAAACTCGTCATACGGAAGAATTGGAAACGATATCTGTATGACGTCGTGGAGATAGGTTTCGAGAGCAACTCGGCGCTTGCCTCTTGGCAGCCGACGGCAGCCGTACGTGAGCTCGTGCCAGACCGGCGCCGCTCTCCGAACGACCGTTGCCGTACTTCGGAATCGGGGCACTACGCCTGAAGGAGGCGCCGGAGCTCGCCTTCGAGGCCTTCGCGGATGCGATTCTCGCCGACGAACATCAAGACGACGCCGGGAATCTCAACGTCCAGCACGAGCGACGTCCCCGACACGGTGAGGTGGCCGGACACGGCGGCGTTGAAGAAACCGCGCGACGCCAGGAACTTGAAGTCGAGTCTTTCATCGACCCACCGGGCCTCGATGTCGTGCACCTCGACTCCGGCGGGCCACTGGCGGCCCACCAGTTCCTTGATGAGATCGTCGAGTCTTCGTTGGACCTCCTCGACCCCGAGCGTGTGCGCCGCTTCGATTCGCATAAGTGTGCCGGTCTCCGGTTCGTGTTGCCGGAACGATATCATGCGACACGTTTCTGGTAGCATTCCCGGTATGCTTACACGCTCATCCACCCGCCCGCGTCTGGTTCCGGCGCTGGTCCTGACGGCGCTTGTCGGCAGCCTCGTATCCTTCGGCGCACAAACCTTCCCTCCAGGCTATGACGTCATCATTGCTGGGGGACGCGTCGTCGATGGCACCGGCGCGCCGTGGTTCATGGCCGACGTGGCCATCAACGGCGATCGCATCGCGGCCGTCGGCGACCTGCGGGACCGATCCGCCAAAACGCGCGTCGATGCGACGGGGCTGGTGGTGGCGCCCGGCTTCATCGACATGCTCGGCCAGTCAGAGTTCAACATCCTGGTGGACGGCCGTGCGGCGTCGAAGATCATGCAGGGGGTGACGACGGAGATTACCGGCGAGGGGACGGCGATTGCGCCTGTCAACGATCGGATGCTCCAGGCCGCGAAGGCCACCTGGGACCACTTCAAGGTCGCGCAAGACTTCCACACGCTGGCGGAGTACTTCACGCGTATCGAGACCCGGTCGAAAGCCGCGATCAACGTGGGCACCTTCGTCGGCGTCGGCGGGGTGCGCGACTATGTGATTGGCCGCGAGAACACACCGGCGACTCCAGCCGCGATGGAACAGATGAAGGCGCTGGTCGCGCAGGCGATGCGCGAGGGCGCGCTGGGCCTGAGTTCGTCGCTCCAGTACGTGCCGGATCGGTTCGCGACCACCGATGAGATTGTCGAACTGGCCAGGGTCGCGCGCCAGTACGGCGGCGTCTATCTGACGCATCAGCGTTCGGAAGCGGGCCAGATCTTCGAGTCGATGGACGAGGCCTTCGCGGTGGCGGAGCGGGCCCAGATCCCCACCGAGATCTGGCACCTGAAGACCGCCTACAAGGCGAACTGGGGCAAGATGCCCGAGGTGTTGCGCCGCATCGAAGCCGCCCGCGCACGCGGGCTCGACGTCACCGCGAATCAGTATCCCTACACGCGTGCGTCAAACGATCTGGCGTCGTGCCTGCCCCTGTGGGTGCGCGAAGGGACGGTCGACGCGATGGTGGCGCGGCTCAAGGACCTGTCGCTGCGCGATCGCATCAAGAAGGAGATGGATGACCCGTCGGTGACGGCCTGGGAAAACCAGTGGTTCGGGTCGGGCGGTGGCGACGGCGTCATGGTGTCGTCGGTGCTGAACAAGGACCTGCGCAAGTACGAGGGGATGACGCTGACGCAAATCGGCAAGGTGATGGGCAAGGACCCGCGCGACGCCCTGATGGACCTGGTAATAGCCGATCATGGCGAGACGGCGTGCATCATCGCGATTATGACCGAGGAGGACGTGCGGACCGCCCTCAAACACCCGCTGGTCTCCATCGACACCGACTCCGGCGCCAAGGCCGAAGACGGCCCGCTCGCGGAATCGAAATCGCATCCGCGCGCCTGGGGCACCTTCGCCCGCATTCTTGGCAAATACGTGCGCGACGAGAAGCTCCTCACGCTCGAAGAAGCCGTCCGCAAGATGACGTCACGCGCGGCCAGCCGCGTCGGCCTGCAGGATCGCGGCGTGCTGCGACCGGGCCTGGCGGCCGACATCACGGTGTTCGATCCCGCCACGATTCGCGATATCTCGACGTTCGAGGATCCGACGCATTACTCGGTCGGCGTGAAGTACGTGTTCGTCAACGGCCGGGCGGTCGTCGCCAACGGAACGATCACCGACGAGCGCCCGGGTCGGCCGCTTCGCGGTCCCGGCTACCGCCCGACAAAGTGAAAAGGTCTATCGCTCGTAGGATTCGCGGCGGCTGGCCTCGGTCAGCCTGATCACGTAGCGCAACGGATCGCGGCGGAAGCGTGTCTTGAACTCGGCCAGGCTCGCCGCGCCGCCGTAGCTGACGGCCGACGCCAGGTGCTTCATCATGTCGCCGAGCACCGGGCGGACCGATCCGCGCGCCGGCACGCTCACCTCGATCCCTTCGGCGCCGAGCGCTTCGAGATCGACCTCATCGTCGTCTTCGACATCGAGCCGGTCCTTAATGGCCTGGATCGACGCCATCCCGCGCAACACCTTGAACGGAACCTTCACGACTTTCTGTGATTCGGGCAGCAGCACCGACTTCTGCACCACGTCGCCGGGCGTTTCGATCGTGCCAGCGAACGCGCTTCCCAGCATCACCGTATCGCCGCCGAAGAGCAGCGCTTCGACAATCGCGCCGTCCCGGCGAATACCGCCATCAGCGATAATGGGAATATCGTCGGCGATGGCTGCCCGGCACTCGACGAGCGCCTGCAACTGCGGCACACCGAACGAGGTGGTCAGTCGCGTGCTGCACCCGCCGCCGGGACCGATGCCCACCTTGATTCCGTCGACGCCGAGATCGGCCAGCGCACGCGCGCCGTCGGCGGTCGCGACGTTGCCGGCCACGACTTCGAAATCGCCGAAGCGCTGCCGGAACGCCTTCATCGCCTTCCGCATCACGAGGGAATGACCGTGTGCGATGTCGATCACCAGCACATCAACGCCGGCCTTGATGAGCTCCGCCGCGCGCTCCAGGTAGTCGCCCTTGGCCCCGATCGCGGCCCCGACCAGCAGCCGGCCGTTTTCGTCCCGGGACGCGAACGGCAGGCGCTTCTGGTGCAGGAGGTCTCTGGCCGTGATGAGGCCGACGAGCACGCCCGCGCGGTCGACCAGCGGCAGCTTCTTCACCTTGCGCTCGATCATCAGGCGTTCGGCCGCGACCATCGAGAGCCGGCCCACGTGCACGATCAGGCGCTCGCGCGGCGTCATGCGGTCCGCGACGGTCAGTCGTGCGGCATCGGCCCGGCCGTCGACGAACCGGACGTCGCGCTGCGTCAGCAAACCCAGCAGGTGCCGTCCGCCGTCGACGACCACCAGTGTGCCCACGCCACGCCGCTCCATCACGGCGAGGGCCGCACTGAGCGAGTCGTCCGGGCCGGTGGTCCACGGGTCGGCAATCACGAGATGCTGCGTCCGCTTGACCAGTTGCACCTCGCGGACCTGCGGCTCGATGTCTCCCGGCCTGAAGCCCCGGTCGATCACACCCAGGCCGCCTTCTTCCGCCAGCACCATCGCCATCGGCGCCCGCGTCACCGTGTCCATGTTGGCCGACACGATGGGCCGCCGCAGCGTGATGTGCCGCGAGAAACGGCACGACAGATCGATCCCCGCGGGATCCCGGCGTTCGAGCACGCTGTAGTGCGGCGTCAGGAGAAAGTCGTCGAAGGTGCACCCGGCGACCAGGGTCCTGAGCTTCCGCCATGCGCCCGCCGTCCGACTGTCCGCCGACCGCCGCTGTTGCCTGGCCATCGTCTGCCTCCGCCTGGAATGTGTCGATCGTCAAATCGTCGATGACACGCGCGAAAAAATCTGTATCATGAAAACGTGAGCATCCCAGCTAGCCGCCTCAACCGATCCTGGCGCTTCGGGGACCCCTGGAGCATCGCCGACGCCACTGAATTGTACGAGATTGGCCGCTGGGGCCAGGGATACTTTTCGATCGGCGACGATGGCCACGTGCACGTGCATCCGGCCAAGGATCCGCAGAACTCCATCGATCTCAAGAGCCTCACCGATGACCTGATGCTCCGCGGCATCGACCTGCCCATCCTGATCCGGTTTACCGACATCCTCAAGCACCGGCTGCAGGACATCCACGATGCCTTCCAGGCGGCCATTGCGCAGCATGGCTACCAGGGCCGGTATGCCTTTGTCTATCCGGTCAAGGTCAACCAGCAGCGACGCGTGGTCGAGGAACTCGTGAAGTACGGCCGGCCGTTTGGATTCGGCCTGGAGGCCGGGTCGAAACCCGAACTGCTCGCGGTGGCGGCGCTGGCCTCCAACGATATCCCGATCATCTGTAACGGTTTCAAGGACGCCGAGTTCATCGAGATGGCCATGCTGGCCCAGAAGATCGGGCGCACGATCATCCCTGTCATCGAAAAATACAGCGAACTCGGGATGGTGCTCGAGTACGCCGCCAAGGTCGGCGTGCGGCCCAACATCGGCATGCGCGTCAAGCTCGCGTCCCGCGGCAGCGGCAAGTGGCAGTCGTCGGGCGGCTACCGCTCGAAATTTGGACTGACGGTTGGGGAAATCCTCAAGGGCCTCGAGGAACTGCGCGGCCTCGGCATGCAGGACTGCCTGAAGCTGCTCCACTTCCACCTCGGCAGCCAGATTCCGAACATCCGGATCGTCAAGGCGGCACTCAACGAGGCGGCGCGCGTCTATGTCGAGTTGGCCAAGAACGGAGCGGGGCTCGAGTACCTGGACATCGGCGGCGGCCTGGGCGTCGACTACGACGGGTCGCGCACCAACTTCGAATCGAGCGTCAACTATACGATCGAGGAGTACGCGGCCGACGTCGTGTATCACGTCCAGACGGTGTGCGACGATGCCGGCGTGAAGCACCCGACCATTGTGTCGGAGAGCGGGCGGGCCATCGCGGCGTATCACAGCGTACTGGTGTTCAACGTGCTGGGCGTCACCGGATTCCGCGAGCAGGAGATCCCGCCGGTCGGGCCGAACGAGGAGCTGGAGCAGCCCATCATCGATCTGCGGGAGACGTTGCAGAACGTCTCGGTCCGGAACGTGCTCGAAAGCTACAACGACGCCCAGCAGGCGCTCGAGATGGCGCTGAATCTGTTTACCGGCGGGTATCTGCCGCTCGAACAGCGCAGCCATGCCGAATCGCTCTACTGGGCCATCTGTTCGAAGATTCAGCGACTCGTTCAGCAGATGGACGAGGTGCCAGAGGATCTGCAGGGCCTGGACGAGCAGCTCGCGGACACGTACTTCTGTAACTTCTCGCTCTTCCAGTCGATGCCGGACAGCTGGGCCATCAAGCAGTTGTTCCCGGTGATGCCGATTCACATGTTGGAGAAGCCGCCGACCAGCCACGCCGTGATTGGCGATATCACCTGCGACTCGGATGGCAAGATCGATCAGTTTATCGATCGGCGCGACGTCAAGCGCACGCTTCCGCTCCACGTCGTCAACGGCGAGCCGTACTTCCTGGCCGTGTTTCTGATTGGCGCCTACCAGGAAATCCTCGGCGACATGCACAACCTCTTCGGGGACACGCACACGGTCCACGTGACGCAGGATGAGCAGGGTGGCGTGGTACTCGACTCGCTCATCAAGGGCGACACCGTCCGCGAGGTGCTGCAGTACGTGAACTACAACCCCGACAGTCTGGTCAGCAAGCTGCGGTCGGATACTGAAACAGCCGTGCGCGAGGGCAAGCTCTCCTTCGAAGAGTCTGGACGGCTGCTGAAGTTCTACGAAGAAGGCCTGCAGGGATACACGTACCTCGAGGATCCCAAGGGGTAGCCGCCTTCGTCCTGAGCCCCCCCGACCTTGCTCGGGACTCCCTGAGTTTGTCGAAGGGCTTCGGCGTGGCTTGAGAGCGTCTATCCCTATCCCGCTCCATCGAGCCCCACCCAATCGTAGGTCTGTTCTTGCCCGATCAGCTTCCACCGCGATGGGTACACCGCGCGCTGCCAGTCGAGCGGCTCGGCGAGCGGATGCGGCGCGGCCGCGAGCGCAAAGGCGGCTTTGAGATCGCGCCGTTGGTCCGCCCCAAGCGCGTCCGGCGCGAGCGACACAAACAGCATCGTCCCGCTTCGCGACAGGAGATCAAGCCATTGCCGGTTGAACGACCACGGCACCGCCGTCGTGACGCCGACGCAATCAGCATCGGCCACATAGAACGCGCCGTGCTGCGGACCGCGAAAGGCCAGCGTGTTCACGCCCATCTTTCGCGTGCGCGGCCAGTCGGTGCCGCTCGTGTCGTCGCCGACGCGGCAGATGTCGAAATGTCCGGCGGACAAATGGCTGACGGTGTTGCAGCCGATGATCAGGCTCTCGCCAGATGCCGCGCGAATCGTGCGATATAACTCGTTGATAACTTCAGCGGTCGTTCGCGAGGCGCCTGCCGCGAACGTCCATCCATCGTTCGTGAGCGCCGATCCCATTTGATAGCCCCACCGCCCGAACAGATCGAACGTGGTGTAGTCGTGCTTGATCAGCTCGAAGCCCCATTGACGCAGGCGCGCACAATCGGCGGAGATTTTGTCGCGCGCCTCCGGCACCGTCGGATCCAAGAACGCCCGCGCACGCGGCAGCCGCCACGCATCAGGTGTGTTCGCGGTGGCCTGGAGCGGTCGAATCCAGATTCCCGGCCGCGCGCCGGCGCGCTTCACCTCCGCAGCGAGCGCCGGCATGTCCGGAAACTTCTCGTTGCCGCGATCCCACATTCCCACGTCGGCTTTGTCTCTGCCGCGCACCGGCTGCCATCCATCGTCGATCACAACGAACGGACGATTGGTCGTTGATGGTGAGAGTTCGACGATGTGCTGGGCGTCGGAGAGGACGGTGGCGGCGCTGTTCTTGCCGTAGGCCCAGTACCAATCGTTGCTGCCGTACACGGGTTGCGTGGGCAGCCGCGGGTTCGCGCACATCTGGCGGCAGAACGCGTGTATCGCGGCGAACGCCGATTCGCCCGGATGGCCGGCTCGCGAGCACACGTCGCAGACGTCGAGGACGCGATCGCCCAACTGCACGCCCACGCCGCCGCTCCGCACATCGGCGATGAGACTGATGCCATGCGCGTCAACTTGCCAAAAACACAACGCCCGCGGTCCCGTGCGCACGCCGTGCGCGTGTGTCACTGAACCCGTGTCGATCGCGACGTACCAGGGCATCACGCGATCCGGCACGATGCCGCGCCACTCGAGGTCGCCGTAGCCGCGTTCCCAGGCGTCGGCGAGGATCCGGCTGGCATCGCTGACACGGCCGCGCCAACGCAAATGCAAACGCTTGATTGCCGTGGATGGCGCCGACAGCTGAATACGAAGTGCGCCCGGCACGTCGACGGCCGTGACGGTGACGCCGTCACTGCTCCACCGTCCGGCGGATTGAAGCGCGAGGCGAACGTCGCCATTCGCTGTCAACGCCATCACGGCGTCGGGCGGGCGATGAAGAGTGAGGAATCCAGATGGTGATGCGGCGGGTGTTCGTGCCTGACCGGAGGCTGACGCGATCTGGGGAGACAGCGACGCGCCAACGGCTGCGAGCGCGGCTTGTTCGAGGAAATCGCGGCGAGACGTGGTCACTGATGGTTGCGCCGAGCCGTTCGGCGAGAGAAGCGCAGCAAGAGCCTGCGGCTTTGCGCGAATACTCTCCGACAACGGCTCCCCGCACTTTGCGCACCACGAATACGAGGAAGAAGCATCGATCGACGCACCGCACTTCGGGCACTTCGCGATTTCGGTCATGCGAATCTCCATTGCGAGAGTTAGTGTCGCGCTGTTGGCCAACGTTCGCGCTGAGCCGCGGCGCATCACGACTTACGCGCCGTCGGCTCCAGTTGATGTTAGCCAGTTCCCGGTAGACGCGCACTCCGAAAGATGGTGGCCCAGGCTGCCCGATCCTCGGCACTGAGGACGCTCAGTTCCTCGAGGAGTTCACGCGCGAATTCGACGTCGCCCAATCCGCTGGCTGTGATAAGCCCGCGATCTCGCACAGCCGGAACGTCCAGATAGTTCGCCGCCTCGGCGTAGCCAGGGACGTGTGAACGAAGATACTCAAGGCCGTTGCTGGTGTGCCGGCGTCCTCTCAAGAGGCCCATCCGAGAGATCGCCACGGTGGCCGCGCAGATCGCTGCGAGCGGAACTTGTTGCGCATCCAGACGCGTCACCAACTGTGCGATCTCCGGTTCGACAGGCGAGTTCTCCCACCGGTCGCCGCCGGGAAGGATGAACACCGCAACATCCGCAGGGTCGACCTCGGTCACGGTTGTCGACGGCAGCACACGGATGCCACCCATAGACCGGACAGGAGCCAGCGTCAGGCCGACCGACTCTACCCGATACTGGCCGTGACGCCGAAGTTCCGCCACAGCGTGGGCCGGCTCCCAGTCGGCGAACCCTTCGACAACGAGCAAGTAGACGGCTCTCTCAGGCATATGGCTGATCGAATCTCGTCGCTTCTGGATCTGGCTAACTTGTTATTCCACCGCGTAGCCACGTGCGCGGACTCCGTCAGGTATGCACCGGACGAGTGGCACGGTCACCCAACCTCGAAGTCTCACAACGCGTGCATCTTAGCACTACCGGACGTACCCCTGACGCCGACCCATACCCTGCGAACGGGCCGGCATGGTTACCTGCGATGACGGCAGACATGACGGCGGCAGAGAAACGCTGGCTTGGCGGGGAACCTCCATTGCCCGAGCTACCTGCGGGCCCCGAACGCCGAAGACCAGGAGCCGCATACCTGCGAGATCGGCGTGGTATGTCGTCGGCTACCTCCGGGCCTCGCGTGACGGGCGCTACAGGCGATCCGCCGGACTTCGAACAGCCATCGCCCCTCGGCTGAGGACGTGGGTGTAGATCATCGTCGTACTCACGTCGGCGTGGCCCAGCAGTTCCTGAACAGTCCGGATGTCGTAGCCGTCCTCCAGCAAGTGCGTCGCAAACGAATGTCGAAGCGTGTGGCAACTCGCTCGCTTCGTGAGCTGAGCCCGCCGCACGGCCTCCGTCACCGCCCGCTGAACGGCGGAATCATGGAGATGGAAACGGGTCGGAGGCCCCCACCGCGGATCGCGACAAAGCCGCCCCGCCGGAAACACGAACTGCCAGGCCCAGGCAGTCGACGCGGACGGGTACTTCCGACCGAGCGCCCCGGGGAGGACGACGCGGCCAGAGCCTTCGATCAGATCAGCCTCATGCAGTCGCTTGACGTCTGCCAGGTGGGTGGCCAGCCGGTCCCGAACCAGCATGGGCAACGGTGTGACCCGATCCTTCTGCCCCTTGCCCCGCCGGATCACAATTTGGTGCCGTTCAACGTCGACGTCCTTGACCCGCAGTTCCAGGCACTCGCGCAGTCTCAGTCCACTCCCGTAAAGCAACGCCCCGATGATCCACATCGTTCCCCGCAGCTCCGCAAGCAACCCGCGCACCTCGGCCCGGCTGAGAACGACCGGCAGCCGCACCGGTGTCCGCGCACGCACGACGGAGTCGACGGGGCCGAGTGGGACACCGAGAACATCACGGTACAGGAATAGCAACGAGAAATGAAGTTGTGGACGCCCGCCTACTGCGCTCGTCTCTCCCGTTCCGCGCGGCTGCGGGCAGGATAGTTGACGAGTTCGGCAGGAACTGAATTGTCGCCATCAGCCCGCGACACGGCCAGCTCCAGCATGCGTGGCACCTGACGTTCGCGGAAGATGGGCCCGCCGAGAATCTCGTAGTGCATGTTGCGGCGCTTCGCCTCGAACCCGGCATCCTCGATGTTGCGCACGATCTCGATCTCGTCCATGCAATACGCCGCGCCGGCGGCACGGACCACGTTCTCCTCGATCATCACGCTGCCCATATCGTTGGCTCCGTAGGTCAGACTCAACTGCCCCACTTTGCCGCCCTGGGTCACCCACGACGCCTGGAGACTCGGGAAGTTGTCGAGGAACAACCGCGCGGTCGCGAGCGTCCGCAGATACTCGACGCCGGTCGCCTCGACGCCCTGCAGTTCCGTGTGCTCGGGCTGATAGCTCCATGCGATAAACGCAGTGAAGCCGCCGGTCTCGTCCTGCAACGCGCGCAGCCGACTCATGTGCTCGATGCGCTCAGCCGGCGTCTCCACAGACCCATACATCATCGTCGCCGTCGTCTTCAGACCCGCGCGATGCGCGTGGCGCATCACGTCAATCCACTCGTCGGCCGACGCCTTGCTGTCGCAGTGAAGGAGTATTCTGACGCGATCGACGAGAATCTCGGCGCCGCCGCCTGGAATACTGTCGAGGCCGGCCGCGACGAGGCGGCGCACCACATCCGGCACGCTAATCTGAGCGAGCCGCGAGATGTGCAGCACCTCGGGCGGCGACAGCGCGTGCAGGCGGAAGGTGGGATACCGCGACTTCACCTCCCGAAACAAATCCTCGTACCACTCGATCGGCAGGTCGGGGTTGTGTCCGCCCTGCAGCAGCAGTTGGCCGCCGCCAAGTGCGATGGTTTCGTCGATCTTCCTGACGATTTCGTCGAAGCCAAGGACGTAGCCCTCCGGCGAGCCGACGGGACGGTAGAAGGCGCAGAACGAGCAGCGCGCGACGCAGACGTTCGTGTAGTTGACGTTGCGATCGATGATGTAGGTGACGGTGCGATCGGGATGCCGTCTCTGTCGCACCTCGTTGGCGAGCTGCCCGAGCAGATGCGTGGGCGCGGAGAGGTACATCTCGAGCGCTTCAGCCTCAGTCAGCCGCCCGCCCGCCCGCACCGTGTCTGCCAACGCGTTGATGGACATCAATTCTCGGGCTAATAGAACCGAGGCGCACGGAACTCCGGCACGAGACCAAGCTCCGCCGCCTCGCGATAGAACCGCGTCAGCCCCGCGAGTTGTCGTTCGCCAAACCCGTATTTCACATTATCACGGAGGTAACGCGCGCCACGTTCCACCCAGGCCGGCATCGCCGCGAAGTAGGCCTCAGCAATCTTGTCAGGATGATCCGCACCGGCGAGACCCACCTCAACCAGCAGGTCGATGTCCTCCGGCCCGATCGCCCCCTGGTGGCCCACCCAGAACGCGTACACGAACGGGAGGCCCGAGTAGGCGGTCCACGCCGCGCCCAGGTCGATCTTCTCGACACCGGCCGCCACATGGTCGAACAGCAACGCCCTGTCGCCAATGATGAGCGCCGCGTCACACTCGCGGAGCATGTGCTCGGGCTCGGGCAGCATCGGCCGCATCTCGGGCGCAATCTGGAAATGATGCTTGCAGAGTATCTGCAGCAGCGCCACCGAGGTGCGCGAACTCGTATCGAGCGCGAGCGTGCGGATGTCGGCAGGCGGACGCCGAGAAAACATCGCGACCGAGGCAATCGGACCTTCTGACCCGATCGCCACACCCGGCACCGCGAGATACGGGCCGCCTCTCAAGTACTCGATAGAGGGAATGATGCCGAGGTCGACCTCGCGCGCGTGCAGAAGGGCGGCGCATCTCGACGGCACGTCGAACCGCAGGCTGAACCTCTCGGCGCGCCGTTCGAGACCATACACGAGCGGCCGCGCGTTCAGATACTCAACCGCGCCCAGGCGAACGACGCTCATGAGATCACCCGGTGGCGAGCGCCGTCCCGCTCGACAGGGACCAGCCCGGCAGCCAGGATGTTCCGGCGGACTTCTTCGAGCGGTGACCGTCGACGCCCTTCGCCCGTCTCGTCGAGCGGCGACACGCTATCGATATCGTCGGCTCCGACCGTCAATGCCACCTGCGCGAGCTTCGGGCCATACCGCGACCAATCCACCTGGATCGACGCGATGTTGTCGATGAGCAACCGCGCCAGCGCCACCTGCCGCACATCGTCATAGCCCGTCGACGGCGAGCCCGGCTTCCACGATCGACCCAGCGGCGCAAAGCTCTCGATCCATCCGAGCGACTGTTGCAGCGAACGGGCACGGATGATGTGCTCGAGTCTCTCGGTCGTGCTGGCGGTGTGCTGGACCGTCAATCTCGCGAGGCCGAGTCCCGCCTTCCGTACCTGATCGAGCGACATCTCGGCGTGCTGCAACTGGTCCAACGCCGCATCGGCGACTCGCGCGACGCCCGTATCGCGCACGGCGGCGAGCAGGTCTGCCAACCGACGGCCACTGGCAGCCGCATCCGCTTCGAGCGCCTCCAGCGAGAATGCGGAGACCGGTATGCCGCCGGCCGCCTCCACCACGCGGCGCACGTGTGGCATCAGCACGTCGAACGAGTCGGCCCGGCCGCCTATTCTCACTTCTCTGGCCGCAGCCGGGATGTCGATGTGAGCGCCATCAGCGAACGGCACCTGCACGTCCGCCACACGCACGAACGTCGTCTCGGTGCCGTGCCTGCCTCGTCGTGCCTCGTCGCCCAGCATGCCGAGCGTCAGGATGTCGTTGGTCTCCGCCAGCGCGGCGATATCCGCGTCGGCCAGCGGTTGGCCCGCACTGATGTGGGCGGCCACCTTCTCCAGTTGTTCCTTCATGAGCGACCGTCCCGAGTCTGGCCCTCGTCGGCCCCACCCGCAATCCGGCTCCAAACAGCCATCGCCCGTTTCCCGGCCGCCTCCGACGTCACAACCCGCGTCGGCCACTCGCGGGTGAATCCTTCGGACGACCACTTCCTCGTCGCGTCTATCCCCATCTTGCTGCCATAGGCCGGCAGGTCGGACGCATTCTCCAGGTCGTCCATCGGGCCGCGCGTAAACTGGATGTCCCGCTGCGGATCCATGTGCGTGCCTACCACCCAGGCCACTTCCCGCACGTCCTGCACGTTCACGTCCTTGTCGACGACGACAATGACCTTGGAGAACATCAGCTGACCGAGCCCCCAGCAGGCGTTCATGATCTTGCGGGCGTGACCCGGATAGCGCTTGTCGATCGAGATGAGGACAAGATTGTGAAAAATGCCTTCGGCCGGAAAGTTCATGTCCACGATCTCTGGAATCGTCTTGCGGATCAGCGGCAGGAAGATCCGTTCGCTCGCCTTCCCGAGATACACGTCTTCCATCGGCGGAATGCCGACAATGGTCGCGTGGTAGATCGGCTTGCGCCGCATTGTCATGGCGGTGAGGTGGAAGACAGGGAAGTCGTCGGCCAGCGAGTAGAAACCCGTGTGGTCGCCGAAGGGTCCTTCGCGACGGCGCTCGCCCGGGTCGACATAGCCTTCGAGCACGATGTTCGCCTGCGCCGGCACCTCGAGATCAACGGTCCGGCACTTGACCAGTTCGATCCGCCGGCGCGCCAAAAACCCGGCAAGCTGTAACTCGTCGAGGCCCTCTGGCATTGGCGCCGTCGCCGCATAGCACACCTCAGGTTCCGCACCGAGGGCCACCGCGACCTCGAGCCGCTTGCCCATCCGCTCCGCGATCCGATAATGCTGCGCGCCGCCCTTGTGCCGCTGCCAGTGCATCCCGGTCGTGCGTCCGTCGAACACCTGCATGCGATACATGCCGATGTTCCGCACGCCACTTTCGGGGTCCTTCGTGAACACCAGCGGAAATGTGATGTACCGCCCGCCGTCGTCGGGCCAGCACTTCAGGATGGGCAGCGCATCGAGCGTGCCGTCGAGCCTGACGACCTCCTGGCACGGACCGTCCTTGACGGTCTTCGGCAGCAGATCGGTCAGGCGCCAGACCATCGGCAGCATCTTCATCGCGTCGAGGATGCCGGTCGGCGCGTGCGGCGACATCAGCGTCTCAATCTCGCGCGCCAGGGCATCGAGCGACGAGACGTTCAGCGCGAGGCAGATCCGGTCAAGCGATCCGAACAGGTTCACCGCCACAGGCATGTCGAATCCGGTGGGTTGCTCGAAGATCAGCGCGGGCCCGCCGCCCGGGCGTTTGCTGGCCAGGTCGGTGACCGCCGTGATGTCGAGGTCCGGGCTCACCGGCTCCTGTACACGCCGCAGCCAGCCGCGTTGCTCCACCTCGTCTATGAAACCCTTCAGATCCGCGTGCATGCCGCCATCCGTTCCGTGATCTGTTCGGCCAGTCTCACCGCGTTCCGCCCGTCAGCGCCGCCAACCGCCGGCTGACGCCGCTCGCGCACGGCCGCGACAAAGTCTTCGAGTTCGTTCCGCAAGGGTTCGCTATCGACGACGGGAATGCTGCCGCCCTCGATCAGCGGCCGCCGGCCCTCCTGGCGAATCAACCGGTACACTTCGGCTTCTTTCGCGCCGCAATCAATCGAGATGTAGGCGTCGCGCTGGAAGAAGCGGATCTTGCGGACGCGCTCGCGGCTGATCCGGCTGGCCGTGATGTTGGCGACACAGCCCGACTCGAATCTGATGCGCGCATTGGCGATGTCGGCGCGATCGGTCAGGACGGGCACGCCGACGGCCTCGATGGCCACGATCGGCGACGGCACGATCGACAGCACCAGATCCAGATCGTGGATCATGAGATCGAACACGACATCGATATCGAGGCTGCGCTCCGGAAAGGTCCCAAGGCGGTGAATCTCGATGAAGCCCGGCTTGTTCACCGCGGGGCGGGCCGCCATCACCGCGGGATTGAATCGCTCGGTGTGACCGACGGCGAGAATCGCGCCTGTTCGAGCCGAGGCCTCGATGATCGCATCGCATTCCTCAACCGATCGGGCCAGCGGCTTCTCCACCAGCACGGGAATGCCGCGCGCCAGACAGAGGCCAGCGACCTCCCCATGCACGTCGGTCGGTGTCGCAATCGAGACCAGATCGACGTCGTCGAGAATCTCCCGCACATCGGTCACGGCACGCGCGCCGGACGACGCCGCAATCTCGCGAGCTCGCTGGCCGTTGATATCCACGACTCCGGTCAACGCCACGCCTGGCATCGATCCGAGGATTCGCGCGTGGTGACGGCCGAGGTGCCCCACGCCCACCACCGCCGCTCTCAAGATCCGCTCGCTCACGCCGGCCTCCCCGATGGCTTGTTGGCTGGCCGGCCCACGATCGCGATGCCTGCCGCATCGGCCGCCCGTACGACCGCGTCGCCATCAATCAGCAACGTCCGCCCGGCATCAATCGACAGCGCCGTGGCGCCGGCCTCGCGCATCGATTCGATCGTCGCCACGCCAACCACCGGCACGTCGAATCGCATGTCCTGATTGGGTTTTGCCACTTTGATCACGCTCGCGCCTGGGCCCGCCAGTCGGCCCGCACGGGCGATCACCGCGTCAGTCCCTTCCATAGCCTCGACCGCCACGACGGCCGCACTCTTGACCACAATCGTCTGGCCAATGTCGAGCGCCGCGATGCGATCGGCCATCCCGTACCCGAACTCGACGTCGTGTTGTTCCTCACCGGTCAGCGGCCGCGCCGTCAGCACGCCCGCCTTCGCGACCAGGGGCGCGAGGTAGGCGGTCGAATCGAGCAACTCGACGCCGTGGTCGCGCATCACCTGCGCCACAGCCGCGATGAGCGAGTCGGTGTTCCGCGCACGCAACTTCATCAGGACCGACAGCAACAGACGGTCGGGCACGATGCCGGAGAAAATTTTGACGTGCTTGACCTGGCCGGCCATCACGGCCTGGCTCACGCCGGCCCCACGCAGGATCTCGATGGCCCGGCTGAGTTGTCCGAGTGACACCCAGTGGAGGTCGGCGCGCGGTTCGCGCGCCGCCGCCGCGACCAGATCTGGTGAGGCTTCTTCCTCAATGGCCAGGATGGTGACGGCGTGGCCCAGCGTTCGCGCAGCGTCCAGTACCAGAAACGGAAAACGCCCGTTGCCGGCTATCAGACCCACACGCATGAGGTATTCCTCACTGGTCGGCGGACGATTCGCCGGATCGCGTGCGTCCCCGCTTGAGCACGACGCCGCGCTTCGCGCCACGGACGAACTCCACCAGGTAGCGGACCTCCGGGCAGTCCAACCCTGGATCGTCGCAGATGCGCGTCACGGCCTCGGTCGTGTTGAGATTCGACTGGAGCAACAACCGGTACGCGGCCTTGAGCTTGCGGATGGTATCCGGTGTGAACCCGCGCCGCACCAGGCCAATCGTATTCATCCCGTAGATGAGCGCCCGGTTGCCGACGGTCTTCGAAAACGGCAGAACGTCCTTCGTGCAGGCCGAGAACCCGCCGATGAAGGCGTGCTTGCCGACGCGGCAGAACTGATGAATCCCGACGTAGCCGCCGAGCGTGGCGAAATCATCCACGTCGACGTGGCCGCCGAGCGTGGTCCCATGCGAAAGAATCGTGTCGTTGCCGACAAGGCAGTCGTGCGCGATGTGGCCGTACGCCATCAGGTAGTTGCGGTGCCCGATGCGCGTGGCGCCCCGCCCTGTCACCGTGCCCCGATGCACGGTCACGAACTCCCGAAACACATTCTGATTGCCGATCACGAGCGCGGTCGGCTCTCCCTTGTACTTCAGGTCCTGCGGCGGCAGACCGAACGACCCGAACGGGTAGAGCACATTGTCGTCGCCGATCTCGGTACGCCCGTCGATGATGCAGGAGGCGCCGATCCGGTTATTGCGGCCGATCCGCACGTGGGCACCGATGCTCGCGCCGGCTCCGACGATGGTACCGTCGCCCAGCACCGCGCCGGGATGGATCCGCGCGGTCGGGTGGACCGACGCGGTCCCCGGAGCCACGGCCAGGACGAAGCCGGTCTCGGTCACCACCTGCCCGTCGACCCGTGCGACGGCACCGATGCGGGCCAGCGGCCCTCGCCGTTGCCGCACCTCGACGTCGAGCATCACCCGGTCGCCAGGCACGACTTGACGGCGGAACTTCGTGCCGGTCACGCTGCGCAACGAGACCCGCGCGTTGCGGATCTCGTCACCATCGTGCAGCAGCAGAAGCGTCGCCGACTGGACGAGCGCCTCGATCATGAGCACGCCCGGCATCAACGGCACGTCCGGGAAGTGACCCGCGAAGAAGTGCTCGTTCGCCGTGACGTTCTTGATCGCCACCAGACGCCGCCCCGGTTCGATTTCGGCAACCGCGTCCACCAATCCCGAGGGATAGCGGTGACAGAGCCGTTCGAGCACCGACGCGACGTCGATGAACTGGACCGAGGCGGTGGCGGCCACCTTACTTCTTGATCGGCGCGGGCGTCGCCGGCGGCTTCGCGGCCGCCGTGACGGCGTCAAACCGGCGAATGACCTCGGCGGTCAGATCCAGACCGGCATCCGCCCACACCAGGCCGGAGTCGCCCTGACTGAACAGCATCTGGACGGACTTCTCCGTGGCCACCTGCTGGATAATCGGCGCGACCTTGCGCTGGAACTCCAACTGCAGCTCGTTCTGCATGTCCTGAAGCTCCTGCTGCGCATCCTGGGTCATCCGCTGGATCTCGACCTGCAGCTTGTCGATATCACGCTGCACCTGCGCCCGGGCATCGTCGCTCATGACGCTGCTCTTCTGCTTGGCCTGCAGCGCCTCGACCTGCTTGTTCCTGTCGTTGAGGTCGCTGGCCTTCTTCGCCCGGAGCTGTTCGAGCCGTGCGCTCGACGCCTTGCCTTCGACCGACTCGCCCGCAATCCGCTGAATGTTGAGGTACGCGAACCTGGCGCCGTCCGGGAACTTCACCTCCGGAGCTGGCGTGGCGGCCGCGGCAGCCGGCTTGGCTGGCGGCTGGGGAGCCGTCGCGACCGGCGGCTTGGCCGGCGGCTGGGGAGCCGTCGCGACCGGCGGCTTGGCCGGCGGCTGTTGAACCGGAGGCTGCTGGGCCCAGGCGATGCCCGCGACCAGAACGCCTACTACTACTGCGGCAACCATAAACGCTTTCATTCGTCCTGTCCCTTTCCCAAGAAGTAACGCCCGCGTGTATCCAGGCCGCCCGCTGAACAGCGGCGCCGCCGGATTCCTCTTATCCTAGAACGTCGTTCCGACCGCAAACCGGAAGGTGAAGGCCTTCGCCAGCTGGAGTTGATTATCGAGCACGCCTGCACGCTGCGGGTTGTAGGCCGCGATCAGACGGAACGGCACGTTCAGCACCGGCATGAAGAACCGGATCTCGGCGCCGGTCGACGTCTTGAAATCGCCCAGCGTCATCCGCTGCCCCGTGTCGGTGACCTGGCCCGCATCATAGAACAACACGAGTCGCACGGGTCCCGCAACCTGTATCAGGTACTCGGCGTTGAAGAGCAGGCTCTTGACGCCGCCGACCACAACGCCGGAGATCGGATCGCGTGGGCCAATGCTGCGCAGATCGAACCCGCGGACACTGTATTCGCCGCCGAGGTACAGCCGCTCGAAGATCGGGAGCGTGGTCGTGCCGCCGGTCGGGGTAATCGAAATCCACTGGCCGCGGACGCCCAGCGAGAACCGCCGCGACTGCTGCAAGTACCAGACAGCCTCGAGCGTAGGCTTGAGGTAGCTGGTGTCCCCTCCGATACCCGCGACATCCAGCGCGGCCGTCAAGCGCTTGCCGGCCGCGGGAAAGATCGGGTTGTCGACCGAGTTATACACGTAACTCGGGGTCACCTTGCTGATCGTCCGCTTTCCGCCCTGGTTCAGGAGCAGCAAGTCTGCCATGTACGGGTTGGACGGCGCCAACTCGCCATTCGATGGAATAAACGGCGAGCGCTCCAGCCCCACCGATGAATACACGTCTGACGGCGTGAAGAAGAGCTGCGGCTGCGGCAGGTAGGTCGGATAGATGTCGGAGACGCGAATCTGGTCGAGGCTGTATGTCCCAAAGACCCGCGCATAGGCGCCGACCTGGAACCCGACCGTGGCCGCGCCGCCTGTGTTGTTCTGCGTATAGGCGTACGGATAGATGATCGACTGCTTGTGGACATCGCCGCCCACCGTGATCGGCCGGTCGAACAGGAACGGCTCCGAGAAGCTGATCTGGTAGTTTTTCGCCCGCGACCCCTTCTGCGCCGACACGCTCAACGTCTCGCCCTTTCCCAGGAAGTTCGACGTCTGGAACGTCAACTGGCCGAACACGCCTTCGTACTGCGACACGCCGGCACCAAAGGTAATCTGGTTCCGGTTCTGTTCTTCGAGCTTCAGCTTGACATCGACCTTGTTGTCGGTGCCAGGCGTCTTGTCGACCGACATGTCTTTGCCACCGTCGAGCTGCTTGAAGTAGCCGAGCTGGTTCAGACGCTTGACGCTGTACTTCAAGGCCTCGGTGTTGAAGACGCCACCCTCGAACAGCCTGATCTCCCGGCGGATGACGTTGTCGCGCGTGTGCGTATTGCCGGTGAAGATGATCCGGTTGACGAAGTACTGCTTGCCCTCCTGAATCCGCATCGTCACGTCGATAGTGGGCGGACCGGCAGGTTTGGCGGCCGGCTTCGGCGGCGCAAGCGGATTGTCCGCATCCTCGCCTGGCGCCGGAACGCCCCGGGGCTTGACGTCCGGGTAGGCTGTGAACTCATAGTAGCCCACCGACCCGTACAGCTCGCGGGCCTTGTCCATCGCCTTCCGGATTTTCTTCTCGCTGTAGTAATCGCCACCCTTGACGTTAAAGATTTCCTTGAGGCCTTCGCTCTTGACGACCGTGTTGCCGTCGAACGCGAAGTCGCCGACCCGGTACCGTTCACCTTCCTGGACGGGAATCCGCAGCGCAACGTACCGGGTGGTCTTGTCGGTCGAATCCTCGATGAATTTCAGGCTGGGCTGGCCCACCCGGGCCATGACATACCCCAGATTGCGGTAGTACTCGACGACCTTGTCGGCGTCTTCCTCGAATTTCGCCGCCTGGTACGTGCCGCCGCTGGTGATCCACGAGAACATCCACACCTTGCGGTTGTTCTTCATCTGCCGGGCGAGCGCGCCGCTGGAGACCGCCTTGTTCCCGACGAATTCGACGCTGTGAATCCGCACGCGCGGACCTTCGTCCATGACGAACGACACGTTGACCAGTTTCGGACCCCCGGCGACTTCCTTGATGACGTGATCGACCTTGGCGAACTGGTAGCCCTTCTCCGCGAACATGTCGCGGATGATCCCTTCGACGCGGCGGATGAGCGCCGGATCGATAAACGAGTCCAGGCGGATCTGGATGTTCTCGTCGCGCAGCTTTTCCTCGATCTTGGACTGCTCGATCTTTCTGGAACCGACGTAGTCGACGATCTTGACGCGTTGCCGTTCTTCGAGATTGAAGACCACGCGTTTGCCGACGACCCCGTTCTCATAGGGCGCATCGTTGACCTCAACCCAGATGTTGTCGAGGAAGTTGGTCGCCCAGAGTCGTTTGAAATCCTCGAGGATGGCCTTCTCGTCAAACGGTGTCCAGACGCCGTCACTCGACCGGCTGGGCCGCGTCTCTATGTAGTACAGGTACGTCTGCGGCTCGATCACCGACAGATTGCCCTGCGTCGGAAACCGCAATTCGATGGAGCGCAGCAGCGCGGGGGAATCGGCGGGGGGCAGCTTCGGCCCTGGCTGGGCCTGCGGCGCGGTCGGCACTCCGGCAGCCGGCGGCTGCGCGCCAGCCGGACTGGCCCCCAGAACGCCCACCACGGCGGCCGCAACCAAATACGTCCGAATCGACATTACACCGCTTTCCTGGCGCCGGGGCGACTCGATCTCACGCTCCGCCCGGGCGCCGTGGGGTTGGTCGCGAGGCGGCCTCTCCCACACCCGGGCAGGCCTGCCCGACGCGATCAGTCTAGTTTACTAGGTTTAAGACGTTTCAGGCCAGCGGGCGGCCGGTGTCGGCCGTGCCCGCGGGCCGGTAGCGCAGGGTATCCCCGTCGAGGAAGACCTCGATCTCGCCTCCCCGCAGGTGTCCCCGAATCAGTTCCTCCGAGAGCGGATCCTCGATATACCGCTGGATCGCGCGCCGGAGCGGCCTCGCACCGTAGGAGCGGTCCTTGCACGTCACATCAATGATCCAGTCGGCCACTTCCGGCTGCAACCGGATCCGGAGCCGTCGGTCGAGCAGGTGCGCGTTCAACTGGTCAACCAGCAGCATCAGAATCTTCCGGAGGTCATCATCCGACAGCGCGTCGAACACGATAATCTCGTCGATCCGGTTGATGAACTCCGGGTTGAAGGTGCGCCGCACCTCGCTCAGGACCATGTCCGACACGTTCTTGTTCACCTCCTGCTGATCGGGCAACTGGAACCCCATCGAGCCCTTCTTCTGGATGAAGCGGGCACCGATGTTCGACGTCATGATGATGATGGTGTTCTTGAAGTTGATCCGATTGCCGAGCCCGTCGGTCAGGTTGCCGTCCTCGAACACCTGCAGCAGGATATTGAACAAGTCGGGATGCGCCTTTTCGACCTCGTCGAACAGGACGACCGAATAGGGATTGCGCTTGATCCGCTCAGTCAGCTGGCCGCCCTCGTCGTGCCCGACGTAGCCGGGAGGCGATCCGATCAACTTCGACACCGAGTGCTTTTCCATGTACTCCGACATGTCGAATCGGACCAGCGCGGCATCGCTGCCAAACAGGAACGCCGCCAGCGCCCGGGCCAGCTCCGTCTTGCCGACGCCGGTCGGCCCGAGGAAGATGAAGCTCCCGACGGGCCGGTTCGGATTCTTCAGGCCGGCCCGCGAACGACGGATGGCGCGTGACAACGCGGAGATGGCCTTCTCCTGGCTGATCACCCGTGTGTGCAGTTCGTCTTCCATCCGCAGGAGTTTGTCGCTCTCATCCTGGTTGATCGAGGCGAGCGGGATGCCCGTCCACTTCGACACGACCTCGTCGATGTCCTGCTTGCCGACGATGATGCGCCGCCCGGCAGGCCGGGCGTCTGCCCGCTCGGGTCCATTCCCGCCGCCGTCGCGGAACGACTGGGCGTGGTCGTACTCCTGCACGGCCACGGCCGCCATGTTGGCTTGATCCACCGCCATCCGCACCGTTCGGGGAGCCGCCGCGCCGTGCTCGCCCGACGCGGCATCGCGCAGCTTCGCCCGCGCGCCGGACTCGTCAACCAGGTCGATGGCCTTGTCGGGCAGGAACCGATCGGTGATGTAACGGCTCGACTGATAGACCGCGGCCTCGATGGCTTCTCGCGTGTATTCCACGTTGTGAAACGTCTCGTACCGGTCCTTGACGCCGACCAGGATTTCGATGGTCTGCTGTTCGTCCGGCGGGTCCACCTTGATCGCCTGGAACCGCCGCTCGAGCGATCGGTCCTTCTCGATGTACTTCCGGTACTCGGCCGGCGTGGTGGCGCCAATGCACCGGATTTCGCCGCGCGACAAGGCTGGCTTGAGGATGTTGGCCGCATCGAGCGACCCTTCGGCCGAACCGGCTCCGACCAGCGTGTGCAGCTCGTCGATGAAGACGATGATGTTCGAGCTCTCGGTGAGCTCCTTCATAATCGCCTTGAGGCGCTCTTCGAACTGACCCCGGTACTTCGTGCCGGCAACGACCAGCGAAATGTCCAGCGCCAGGATGCGCTTGTCGGCCAGATAGCTCGGCACCTCGTGGGCCACGATCTTCTGGGCCAGGCCTTCGACGATCGCCGTCTTGCCGACCCCCGGCTCGCCGATCAGGACGGCGTTGTTCTTGGTGCGCCGGCAGAGCACCTGTTGAACACGTTCGATCTCTTCGTCGCGCCCGACGAGCGGATCGAGCAGGTTCTTCGACGCGGCCTCTGTCAGATCGCGGCTGAACTCGGCCAGCAGCGGTGTCTCCTTGGGCCTCGGCACCGTTGGTTTCTCATTGAGC
Source organism: Acidobacteriota bacterium (assembly GCA_026393675.1). NCBI lineage: Bacteria > Pseudomonadati > Acidobacteriota > Acidobacteriota bacterium. The sequence continues at coordinate 87,928 of JAPKZQ010000046.1, forward strand.
AGCGCCACGATGTCGTCGCGCACGACGCCCAGGCGCATGCCCTTGTCAACGAGGATGGAGGCGGCCAGCGAGCGCTCTTCGCGCAGGATCCCCAGCACGAGGTGTTCAGTGCCAATGTAGTTGTGCAGAAGGCGATCGGCTTCCTCGGCCGCGAACTGCAGGGTCCGCTTCGTTTCGGCGCTGAACGGGATCTCGACCGAGGTCGACACCTTCTCGCGAAACACGGTCCGGCCCTCAATCTCCTTCCGGATGGTGTCGAGCGACACGTGGGCACGGGAGAAGAGGCGGCTGGTGAGACCTTTGCCCTCGCGGATCAGCCCTAGCAGCAGGTGTTCGGTCTCAATGGAGACACTGCCAAGCTGGCTCGCCTCGTAGCGGGCGAAAAACAGCACCCGCCGGGCTCTCTCTGTGTATCGTTCGAACATCCGGACACCTGCGTGACCACTCCCGGAGTGATTATCGGTGGTGGTAATCACTCCAGGATTGATTATACGGCAAACTCCCGCCAAGGCCGGCCGCGCCGGCTCAAAGCCGGACCCTGTCTCCCGCGATGCCGGGTTATGCGGGAGACAGGCGGCCGTCGGCGAGGCGCCAGACACGATCACAGCACGCCGCCAGCCGGGGATTGTGCGTCGCCAGCACGGAGGTCAGGCCGTACTCGCGGTGCATGTCGCGCAGCAGCACATGCAACGCGTCGGCCGTGAGTTCGTCGAGGTCGCCGGTGGGCTCGTCGGCCAGGAGCAGCGCCGGACGCGTCACCAGCGCTCGGGCAATCGCGACGCGTTGCTGCTCGCCGCCCGACAGCGTGCCAGGCCGATGCCGGAGCCGATCGGCCAGACCCACCTTGCCTAGCAGGTCTCGAGCCCGCGCCCGCGCGACGCCTGGCTCGGTGCGCCCGATCCGCAGCGGCATCTCGGTGTTTTCGAGCGCATCGAACTCCGGGAGCAGATGATGAAACTGGAAGACGAATCCCACGTGCTGATTGCGGAACGTGACCCGCGCCTGGTCGGACAGGTCGCTCAGCACGGTCTCACCGATGCACACGCATCCCTGCTCCCAGTGGTCCAGGCCCCCCAGCGCGTGGAGCAACGTGCTCTTGCCCACGCCCGATACCCCGATGATGGCCACCATCTCTCCGGCCTCGACATTCAGATTGAGACCACGCAGGACATGGAGACGTTCCTGTCCCACGGTGTAGCTCTTGTGGAGATCGGTGACGGCAAGAAAGGACATGATCGCCTATCCGAATCTCAGCGCCTCGGCCGGATCCAGCTTGGCGGCCTGCCGCGATGGATAAATCGTGGCGACAAAGCAGATGACCATCGCCGACCCGACCACCACCGCGAGATCCATAGGCTGCAGCACGAACGGGATGTAGGCGATCTGGTACACGTCAATCGGGACGTGAATCAGCCGGTACCGGTCCAGGATCGTCGCCAGCCCGTAGCCGCCAACCGTGCCGACCAGCGTGCCCACCGTCCCAATCAACAGCCCCTGGATCATGAAGATGCTCATGATGCTCCGCGCCGACGCGCCCATCGTCTTCAGAATAGCGATGTCGGGGCTCTTCTCCATCACCAGCAACACGAGTGACGCCACGATGTTGAGCGCGGCGACCATGACGATGAGGCCGATCGTGATGGAGATGGCCATCTTCTCCAGCCACAGCGCCGAGAAGAGCGCCTGATTCAGGTCGGCCCAGGTCTGCGTGATGTACTTGGCGTTCAACTGCTCGCGGATCCCGCGGGCGACCTCGGGGGCGGCGTAGATGTCGTCCACGCGCAGTTCGATGAGCTCGATCGTGTCGCGGTCCAGGAGCCGGCGAGCCAGCGGCAGGCTGACAAACCCGTACGCCGAATCGAACTCGAACAGGCCCAGCGAGAACTGTCCCACCACCCGCACACGCCGCGATCGGGGATACACCCCCATCGGCGTGAGCGAGCCCTGCGTCGTCAGCAGCGTCACCTCATCGCCATCGACCACTCCAAGCCTGCGAGCCAGATCGGCCCCGATGACGATCCCAGGACGCTCGTCGGCGGCGCTGCTGATCAGCGCGTCGAGCCGCCCGCTCTTCATCGCGCTGGCGATGTCGGTGACGCTGGTCTCGAGCGCGGGATCGATCCCTTTGAGCGTGATGAACGCATCGCCGCGGCCGGTGGAGATCAGCGCTTTGCCGAGGATCGCTGGCGCCGCTCCCGTCACGCGCGGCACGGATAGGAGCGCCGCCGCTTCCGACTGGTAGTCGACGATCCCGCCCTGCTTGTAGACGAAGATGTGGGCGGTGGCCCCCAGGATGCGGCTGCGCAGCTCCTGCTGCAGCCCCGTCATCAACGCGAGCGCCAGGATGAGCGCCATGACGCCGACCACGACACCAAGCGTCGACACGAGGGAGATGACGGAGATGAACGCCTGCTTGCGACGCGCCAGCAGATACCGAAGCGCGATGTGGACCTCGTAGGGCAGCGTCACGTCGCGCAGGCCTGGGGACGCATTTGCGGGAAGAGGATCACGTCGCGGATCGACGGGCTCCCGGTGAGCACCATGACGAGACGATCGATGCCGATGCCCTCGCCGCCCGCCGGCGGCATCCCGAACTCGAGCGCCCGGATGTAGTCCTCGTCCATCCCATGCGCTTCCTCGTCGCCTCGCTGCCGATCGGCAAGCTGCTGTTCGAATCGCCGGCGCTGCTCGGCCGGGTCGTTGAGCTCGCTGAACGCATTGGCGACCTCGAACGCCCCGATGTACAACTCGAACCGCTCGACGGTATCCGGGTCATCGGCCCGCTGCTTCGAGAGCGGCGACACCTCGGTCGGGAAGTCGTAGACGAATGTGGGTTGGATGAGCGAACTCTCGCACAGGGCCTCGAACAGCTCCGTCGCGATCTTGCCGGGACCGCCACCCGGCGTCACCGGGATGCCGAGCCGTTCGGCCAGGCTCGCGGCCCGGCCGCCGTCGCGCAGGTCCCCCTCGGCCACCGCCTCACCGAGCCGCCGCGACGCCTCTTCCCGGACCGCTTCGCGCAGCGAGACGCGCCGGTACGGCGCCGCCAGCGAGATCTCATGGCCGCCGAACGTGCAGGTGTCGGCCCCGATCGCATCGCGTGCGACCGTCGAGATGAGCTGCTCGGTCATGTCCATCAGTTCACGGTAGTCGCTGTAGGCCTGGTAGAACTCCAGCATTGTGAATTCGGGGTTGTGCTGGGTGGAGATGCCCTCGTTGCGGAAATTCCGGTTGATCTCGTAGACCCGCTCGATGCCGCCCACCGTGAGACGCTTGAGGTAGAGCTCGGGTGCGATGCGCAGGTAGAGATCGATATCCAGCGCGTTGTGATGCGTGACAAACGGCCGGGCGAGCGCGCCGCCGGCCATCGGTTGCATCATCGGTGTCTCGACTTCGAGGAAGCCGCGCCCATCGAGGAAGCGCCGGATCCCGGCCATCACGCGGCTGCGGACTTCGAACACGCGACGCGAATCCGGGTTGACGATCAGGTCCAGGTACCGCTGCCGGTAGCGAATCTCGATGTCCTGCAGCCCATGCCATTTCTCCGGCAGCGGCCGGAGGCACTTGGCGAGGAATTCGATGTGCGAGGCCCAGATCGTCAACTCGTTGGTCCTGGTCCGGAACACCCGACCTGCCACACCCACGAAGTCGCCGAAATCGAGCAACTTGAAGAGTGCGAAATCCCGTTCCGGAAGCGCGTCCTGCCGGATGTACGCCTGGATGCGGGCGCGGCCGTCGGTCAGCACCAGGAAGTTGGCCTTGCCAAAGCTCCGGATGGCGAGAATGCGGCCGCTGGTAATCGTCTCGGGCCGTAATGTCTCGAGATCGTCGTGCGTGCGGGATCCCTGAGCGTTGGCCAGTGCCTCGATCGTGTCGGTACGCTCGAACGACCTCGGGTAGATCTCGATTCCGAGTTCCTGGATCTGCGCCAGGTTGGCCCGGCGCTGCTGGATGAGTTCGTTGTCGTCAGACATACGGGGTTCTGCCTGGCTCTACGGGCGCTGCCTCTGGCAGGCTCTTGTACACCGCGTCGAGCACGCCGTTGACGAAGCGCAGGGCCTCCTCTTCGCTGAAGGTCCGCGCCAGTTCAATCGCCTCGTCTATCACGACGCTCGGCGGCGTGTCCGGCGCGTGCAGCAGTTCGAAGATGGCCAGCCTCAGAATCAGCCGATCGACAATCGCGATGCGTTCGATCCGCCAGTGCTGGGCATGGCTGCCGATGAGCGCATCGATCTCCGCGACGTGCGCCACGGTGCCCGCCACCAGCGACTCGGCAAATCGGCGGTTCGCCAGGGTGAGCGGCTTGACCCCCTCCTGCTCGATCGTCTCGTAGTCGGCTGCGACCGTCTCGGGTGCGGTCCGGCCGACCTCCCATTGATAGAGCATCTGGAAGGCCGATTCGCGCGCGCGGTGCCGGCTCCCGGTGTTCACCGCGACGCCGTGCCCGACGACGCCGCGCGAACGGCCCGTCGTAGAGTCGCCATTTCCACGGCGGCGATCGCCGCTTCCCAGCCCTTGTTCGCGGTACCCGGAACGGCTCGCGCCAGGGCCTGCTCGGCAGACTCGGTCGTCAGCACGCCGAAACTCATCGGCACCCCGGTCGTCATCGAGGCCTGCATGATCCCGTGCGCGACAGACGACGAGATGTAGTCGAAGTGCGGCGTCTCACCGCGAATCAGGCAGCCGAGACACACGACCGCGTCGTAGCGCCCCGTGAGGGCGGCGATATGCGCGGCCTGCGGAATCTCGTACGCGCCAGGCACGTCGAGCACGTCAATGTCGTGGTCGGCGGCGCCCGCGCCGCGCAAGGCTTCGATCGCACCTTCCCGGAGGCGGTCGGTGACGAAGTCGTTGTAGCGCGACGCCACGATGGCGATGCGAAGATCCCGTGCGTCTGTCGTGCCCTTGAACACCATGGCGTCCCGATTCCGCATGGCAGCCCGCGGTGCACGTCCGTCTGCATTCGACCGGCGCTGCATCCCGGACTGCTACCGTCCCGTGAAGGTGGCTTTCCGCTTCTCGACAAACGCCCGCGTACCCTCGCGCATGTCGTCGGTCGAGGCCACCAGGCCAAACAGTGTCGCCTCGAGCACGCACCCATCGGCGACCGTCATCTCGAGGCCGCGATTCATGGCCTCCATGGCGTGCCGAAGCGCGACCGGTGCGCTCGCCGCCAGCGCCTGAGCCAGCGTCCGAGCCTCGGTCATCAGCGCCGCCGCCGGCACGACGCGATTGACGAGACCGATGCGGTACGCTTCGGCCGCATCAATGGTCGCGCCCGTCAGAATCAGTTCCATCGCGCGGCCCTTGCCGACCAGGCGCGGCAATCGCTGCGTCCCGCCAAACCCAGGGATCACGCCGAGTTTGACCTCGGGCTGACCGAACTTGGCCGTCTCGGATGCCAGCCGGATCGTACAGGCCATCGCCAGTTCGCATCCACCGCCAAGCGCGTAGCCGTTGATGGCCGCCACAACCGGCTTGCCGAGCTGCTCAATCTGGTCGACGATGCGCTGCCCCGCTGCCGCGTAGGCCTTGCCCGCAACCGGCGTCAATTCGGCCAGTTCCTTGATGTCGGCGCCGGCGACGAACGCTTTCTCGCCGGCCCCCGTCAGAACGACCGCCCTGACCCCGTCGTCGTCGCGCAACTCGGTCATCGCGCGATCGAGATCGCGCAGCATCGCCATGTTCAGTGCGTTCAGCACGGCCGGCCGGTTCAGCGTCACGATGGCCACGCCGGCATCTCGCTCGAGGATCAGATAGTCATACGCCATGGATTCGACTGCTCCCGCGCAAAAGTATACTCCACGCCCACGCCAGCCCCGCCGCCAGCGCGGCCCCGGTGGTGTCGGCCGCCCAGTCCATCAGGTCGTACGAGCGATTGGGCACGAAGAGCTGATGGTACTCGTCCGAATAGCCGTAGGCCGACGAGATCACGATGGCGATGATGACGGTCCGACACGTGACCGATCGCCACTGGCCAGCGGCCACCGCCCAGACCACGAGCAACGACAGCACGCCATAGGCGGTGAAATGCTCCAGCTTGTCGGATGGGGCACCGGGCAGTACTGGAAGCGTCGACTGCGCTGACAGGAAGAACAGCACGCCCAGGTAGCCGACCACGGCCAGCCAGCGCCACCAGCGCCAGCGCTCCTCGACGGCGCGAGACGACTGACCCGGTTCGACGGGCAGGTGTTCCGGTACAGGTGAGGACACGACTGAGGAATCTCTACAGTGGAAGGAAGTACAGCAGCCACCCGATGACGAACGCCGCGCCGAGCAGGCTCACGAGAATAGTCGCCCCGGCCCGAACCTGCTCACGCGGCGCGTCCCGCATAAGCACGCCGCCGACCAGGGCCACGAACGCGGCGAAGACCGCCATCAGCAAGACGTGACTGTGAATGGCCATGGGTGTGCTACTTCCGGCCGACCGCGATGTCGTGGGCGTCGATGATGACCAACGCGTTCAACAGGCCGGCCGTGATCACAAAAGCGTTTCCGTACTCGTACGTCACGGCACTGGCCAGACCGAGACCAAGTCCGAACATCCGGGCGACCAGGTACGGCAGGCCGGAACCGACATCGGCGATCGCCGCGAGTGCCACGAGCGGCTCGGACAACTCGAACGGGAACAACCGTCCCTCGAGCGCCAGCCCGACCGCGAACATCATTGGCAACGCGATGAGGAAGGCGACGCCCTTCTGCCGGCGGCCGAGCCACAGGTGGCCTCCGCCGGGAATCAGCCACGACACGAGATAAATCAGCCACAGGGGTTTCGCGGGACGCGCCGGGGCCTGAGACTTCGCCTTCGAACCAGTCGCCATGATGGTCAGTGTATCGCACGCTCCGCGTTGTCGTCGAACGGCACGCCGCCGACCCACGCCACGACGAACCCGGCCACCGCCGCCCCGAGTGGCACCGCGCCGGCACATCGCACGACGTTCGAGATGTCGAGGCCGACGATGTGTTCGAGCGCCCACAGCGCGACGGTCGGGACAGCCGCGCCCAGCAGGACCCTGCGCAAGTTCGTCTGCAGCACCGACGATCCATCCGCGCGGCGCGATCGCCGGCGCATCCAGCCCAGCCCGATGATGGCGCCAACCGCCGCACCGCCGTACAGCCCTACGCAGCGGGCACACACGGGAGTCTGCACGTCACCAACGTGGAAGGATCGGTCAGCGTGTTGGTGACAGATGAGTGAGCCCGCCCGATACGTCGCCGCCACGGCGACCAGCGTCGCACCACTCGGGCTGGCGGCCGCCACCACGGGAGTCGCGACCAGCCATGCAGCCCACACCACAGTGAGACTGGTCAGGCCGACCGCCGCGAGGGCTCGTCCGTTCATCTCCTCAGCTTTGCGACGGCAGGCGCAGCGGGCCGAAGTTCGCTTGGTAGCGGGCCACGAAGTCGGGCCACGTGTAGTGGTGGCTGGACCCGCCCAGGTGCTCCAGCGCGTAGGCTGCCGCCACGCTGCCCAGCCGCCCGCACACATCGTAGCCGGCGCCCGAGGCGAGCCCCTTCATGAACCCGCCGCGGAACGCGTCGCCCACGCCGGTCGGGTCGGCAATGCACGCAGGAGGCACGGCCGGGATGTCAATCACGGAATCGCGCAACATCACGCTGGCGCCCTTTTCCCCCTTCGTCACGACCACGGCGTCGGCATGCTGGAGCAACGCCTGCTCATCGAGCCCGGTCTTCTCGCGGATGATCTCGAATTCGTAGTCGTTCGAGATGACGATGCGCGCGCCGGTAAGACCGCGCTTCAATTCGTCGCCCGCCATCCGCGCCACCTGCTGGCTTGGGTCGAAGATGTACGGCACGCCAATCGCCCGGCACTCCTCCGCGTAATTGACCATGGCGGTCGGATCGTTGGGCGAGATGATCACGAGATCGCCTCCCCCCGCCCTGGCGATCGACAGTTCGGCGGCATGGGCCATCGCGCCGGTATAGAACAAGGCGATTTGATTGCCGTGATGATCGGTGCTGCAAAAGAACGAGGCGGTGAACTTGCCCTCGATCTCCTTCACCAGCGACGTATCCACGCCGGCCGCCTCGAGCCACGTGCGGTATTCGCCAAAATCCTGCCCGGCCGTCCCCATAAGCCGAGGCCGCTCGCCCAGCAGCGCCAGCGAGTACGCGATATTGGGCGCGCACCCGCCGCGGCGCTTGTCCATCGTGTCGACCAGGAAGCTCAAGCTCACGCGATGGAGGTGATCGGGTAACAGGTGCTCGGTGAAGCTGCCGGGAAACGACATCAGGTAGTCGTACGCGATCGAACCAGTGACGATGATGTTCATGATGCTGTGATGTACCTGCCGATGATGGGAGCCAGTTCCCGCTTTGTCTGAGCCGGGATGTGCTCCGGCCTTGTGATGATGGCGGTCTCGAGAGCTCGACCGCACGCGCATGTCCGTTTCGCCGGCATGTGCCCGACCGTCTCGGCGATGATCGTCTGCGCCATGGCCGCGTTCTGCGTCAGATTGCTGATGATCATCTCGACGCTCACCGAATCGTGATCCTGGTGCCAGCAGTCGTAGTCGGTCACCAGCGCGATCGTCGAGTAGCAGATCTCGGCCTCGCGCGCGAGCTTGGCCTCCTGCAGGTTCGTCATCCCGATGATGTCCATCCCCCACGAGCGATAGAGCGTCGACTCGGCCAGCGTCGAGAACTGCGGCCCCTCCATGCACACGTAGGTGCCGCGGGCGTGAACGGTCGCGCCGACCGACGTCGCGGCATGGCAGACCAGGCGGCCCAGTTCGCCGCAGACCGGATGGGCGAACCCGACGTGGGCGGCCAGCCCGCGTCCGAAAAACGTGCTGATGCGGCCACTGGTGCGATCGAGGAACTGGTCCGGAATGACGATGTCGAGCGGCTTGTAGTCCTCGCGCAGACTGCCCACGGCGCTGGCCGAGAGGATGCGCTCGACCCCGAGCAACTTGAACCCGAAGATGTTGGCGCGGAAGTTGAGTTCGGACGGCAGGATGCGATGCCCGGCCCCGTGACGCGCGAGAAACGCCACGCGCCGGCCGTGCAGCATCGCGGTGACGTACGGCCCAGACGGTGCCCCAAACGGCGTCGTCAGCGTCACGTCCTCACGCTGGGTGAGGTCGGCCATGTCGTACAGGCCACTGCCTCCGATGATGCCAATCTCGATAGCCATGCGTCAGTCCTTCACGACCTGTGTGAGTTCGACGAGCACCCCGTGGGCGCTCGAGGGATGGATGAAGGCCACCAGCGCGCCCTCGGCGCCGGTGCGCGGCTCGTTGTCGATCAGCCGGACGCCGCGTGCCTTGAGGCGCGCCAGCGCCGCGCGGATGTCGTCGACCCGCAACGTGATGTGGTGCACGCCGGGTCCGCGCTTCTCGACGAACTTCGCAATCGGCGAGTCCGCGGTCGTCGCCTCCAGCAATTCGAGCGACGACTCCCCCACCGGCACGAAGTGGGCGCGCACGCGCTCGGCGGCAACCTCTTCGGTCGAGACGACCTCGAGCCCAAGTGCATCGCGGTAGAACGCGATCGCCTCGGCGATCTCCCGGACGGCGATGCCGATGTGGTCCAGCGTGATCGGCCGCGATTCGCCCCGGCCAAGCGCCCTGCCGAGAATCCCGGCCGCGGCCGAGTACGGATCCAGCGTGCGTTCGGCGATCTGATCAAGCGTCGCCGCGAGTTCGCCTGATCGAAACACCTCGGCTTCGACGTGATCCATGAAGCGGCTCGCGAGCAGCTCTCGCAATCGAAACTCGTCCCGCACGCGCCGCCGGGACATGTGCTCGGTGGTCGAATGAGCCCGGAAGGCATCAATGGCCGCGGCCAGTTCGGCAACGCCCGCGCCCGTGGTGGCCTGGGTCCGCACGACGGGCGGCCGCCACTGGTCGGGCCCGAACTCCTCGATCGCCAGCATCGACTCGATCGACGCCACCAGGCGGTCGGCGCCCTCGCGATCCGTCTTGTTGACGACGAACACGTCGGCGATTTCCATGATGCCGGCCTTCAGGGCCTGCACGTCGTCGCCGGCGCCAGGCACCAGTGTCACGATAGAAATGTCCGCGGTGCGGACAATATCCACTTCGTCCTGGCCGACGCCGACCGTTTCGATGATGACCCAGTCGTAGCCTGCCGCATCGAGCACCTGCGCGGCTTCGTGGGTCGCCCGTGCGAGCCCGCCCAGCTGGCCGCGTGTGGCCATGCTCCGGATGAACACGCCGGCGTCCCCGGCGTGGGCCTGCATGCGCACGCGATCGCCGAGGATGGCGCCGCCGGTGTAGGGACTGGTGGGATCGACGGCAATCACGCCAACCGTCTCGTCGCCCTGGCGGAGTTGGGCCGTCAGCCGGTCCACCAGCGTGCTCTTGCCGGCGCCCGGCGGCCCCGTGATGCCGACCAGATACGCGCCGCCGGTATGAGGAAACAAGGCGCGCACGAGCTCCGCGGCCTGCGGCGCGTCATCTTCGATCAGGGAAATGGCGCGCGCGATGGCGCGCGGCTCGCCCTCGAGGACGCACTCACTCAACCGACGCGGCTTCCCTGACGTCGTCAACTCGCTCATCGGGGTCAGGCCGACGCCGCCAGCAACTGCCGGGCGATCACGAGCCGCTGGATCTCGCTGGTGCCTTCGCCAATCGTCGTCAGTTTCACATCGCGGAAGAATTTCTCGGCTGGATAGTCCTTCACGAATCCGTAGCCACCATGAATCTGGACACACTCTTCCGACGCCCGGACGGCCACCTCGCTCGACATCAGCTTGGCCATGGCCGACTCGCGCGACGTGCGCACACCCTTGTCCTTCAGGTAGGCCGCCCGGTAGGTGAGCAGTCTTGCGGCTTCGATGCGTGTGGCCAGGTCCACCAGTTTCCACTGAATCGCCTGGAACGATGCGATCGGCTGGCCGAACTGCACGCGTTCGAGCGCATAGCGCCGTGCGGTCTCGTACGCGCCCTGCGCCAGGCCGACCGCCAGGGCGGCGATGCCGATGCGCCCGGCGTCAAGCACCTGCAGCGTGTTGATGAAGCCGGCGTTCTCGGCCCCCAGCAGCGCCTCGGCGCCCACGCGGCAGTCGCGGAAGATCAGCTCGCTGGTGTCGCTGGCGCGCATCCCGAGCTTGTCCTCGTGCCGGCCCGCGGCCATCCCAGGGTTCCCGCGCTCGACGATGAAGGCCGAGATGCCGTGCGGGCCTTTCGCCTTGTTGGTGATGGCCATGACGACGCACACTTCGCCGATGCTGCCGTGGGTGATGAAGGCTTTGGCGCCATTGATCACCCAGCCCGCGCCGTCGCGCACCGCGGTTGTCCTGAGTCGGGCCGCGTCCGATCCCGCCGTCGGCTCGGTCAGCGCCCAGGCGCCAATCCACTCGCCCTTCGCCAGCGGCACGAGGTACTGCTGCTTCTGTGCCTCGGTGCCGAACATCGCGATGTGCGCGGAGCAGAGTCCGTTGTGGGCCGCGACCGACAGCGACACGGCGGGATCAATGCGCGCCAGTTCTTCGACGCAGATGCAGTAGTCAATCGCGGACATCGCCGCCCCGCCGTATTCCTCGGGGAACTGGATCCCCATCAGACCAAGCGCCGCCATCTTCGCCACGAGCGATCGGGGAAACGCCTGCGCCTCGTCCCACTCGCGGACGTACGGTCGGATTTCGGTCTCGGCGAACTCGCGAACGACGCGCCGTAACAGGTTCTGCTGGTCGGTTGGGCGGAAGTCCATCGGATCTGGAACCCTAGTAGTAAATCGTCACGCGCCAGTTCCCGGTGTTGTCTCGGAGATTGTCATCATTGATCCCCAGGAACAGCCGGCCGGTCCCCCGCACGCGGATGGCCCCCTGCTCGTCGCCAATGAAGAACGGGTCGCTCGAGCGTTCGCCGACCTTGCCGATCAGCCCCGCGCCGGGCCGATTCGGGATCGGGCGGCCGGCATTGAACGGCGAGTTCTTCTCGCCTTCGGGTCCGTCCTTCCGCCCCTTGCCCCACGTCACCTGCCCGACCGCCCTGAAGAAGATCCGCTGGCCGTCACGCACCTCGATACCGGCGTCGACCCAAGGCACATTGGCCGAGACGACGACCTGATGCTCGCGCATGCCGGGGGCCGGACCGTCGTTCGGATCGCGGCGGGTATCCTGGGGCTGGGGACCGCGGGTTTCATCGGGTCGATTGCCGCGGTTCCCAAGCTCGTCGTCGAAATCGATCCGCTGAACCTCGCGCAGATTCACGCGGATGGTCCGCGAGTTAAATCCGCGCTCCTCCCGGAATTCGACCTCACCGTTCCGGATCGCGACCAATTGCCCGCGCACCTGATCACCGTTGCGCATGACCATGGTGTCGGCTGCGATGGCCGCACCCGCTGCGACCACGAAAGCCAGTGCCAGCCAGATGGATGATGTTCGCCTGATCGCCATGTCTTCCCCCCGAAGGATTCGGTCTGGTATTCTGTCCCCAGGGCCAATATTACCACCGGTCAAGGAGTGCACCGCGATGACCTTCCGACGCGCGACTACTGTTGTTCTCGGGGTTGGGGCGATGGTGCTCCTGCCGTCTCTCGCCCAGGCCGACATCACGGCCTTTCTCGGATCACTCAGGACGGCGGTCCCGCAAACGGTGCGTGGCGTCGCGGCGGGAGGCACGCTGATTGTGGTGGGCGTCGAGCTCGAGTACGCGAACGGGCCGGAGGACGTGGCGACGGCGACGCCCGGGCTCTCGACCGGCACGATCAGCGCCCTTGTGCGGACGCCGACCGGGCGGATTCAGTTTTACGGGGCGGTGGGCGTGGGCCTGTACCGCCAGACGCTGGGCACGCAGACCAACACGAACACGACCGCCTGCGTGGGGGGCGGGGTCACGATTGGCTTAGCCGGTCCGCTCGGCGTACGGGTCGACTATCGCATCATCACGCTCAGGAACCCGATGCACGCCGACGCGTCGACCCGCCAGCGCATCTACGCGGGAGTCAACTTCAAGTTCTGATGTCGGGGAGAAAGCCGTGACGGGGCGCCTTGCAGCGCCCCGTCGGCCGGACGTCTACTTCTTGTCGGGGGGCTTCGGGTCAACAGGCTTCATGTCGGCAACTAGTTTGTGGTTCTGTAGCGTCACGCCGCCTGCGAACGATGCGCTGTAGATCTTGAATAGCTCTTGGACTTTTTCCGGGAAGACGTCATTCAGGATCTTCGACGGGCTGTAGTCGGCACCCTTCACAACCGGGTCGATCACGAAGACGTAGAGAATGTTGCCGCTCGCAATCGGCTCAGTACTCTTGTAGACGCGCCAACCCTTGGCCATCGCCTTGTGCACCGGGTCTTTGCTCGCGGCAAGTGCGTCCTTCAGGTTTGCAATGACCTTTTCAAAGTCCTCAGCTCTATCAGGCTTGATCACGTTGAACATCATGCCAACATCGCCGGTGAACACTCGGGCGGCCGACGCCGCAGCCTGGGCCGGTGCTGCCGCGGCCTGCGGGGCGGCAGCCGCCTTCGGCGTTGCGACCACGGCCTGCTGGGCGGCAGCCGCCTGCACGGGTTTCAGGGCGGCCGACGTGCACCAAGACACGGCCACCAGCATCCCAATGATCCCTGGTGCAGCCCTCATCAGTTTGACCTCCATCTGACGGGCGCGATGCGCGTCCGCATGCGACCATGATAGCTGAATCCATCACGGGCGGTTCCCTCGCGCGCGCCCCGTGGGGGTTATCGGACGCCTGGTCACTCCCAAACCCGATCTGTCTGCGAACAGGAAGGTACGGCTCGGAAGGCCACCCTAAAGCACCATCGGCACGATGCGAACGTCTCGCAAGGGGGCGCGGCCGTTTTCGGGTGAAGGAGCGGGCGGAGCACAGCGGGCTGAACGACGACGTCGTGGAGAGAACCGTCGTCGACCAGTAGAACCTGGTTCAACGTCCCCGCCATCTGACGCGCGGGTTGACAAGTCGACGCATGGCGCAACCCTTCCGTATCGAAAACGTTGGGGCAATTCCCGGGGGAGCTGAACGGCGGGGCTATTCCAGTCCCGGATCCGATCGCGACGGTAGGCTCGAGGAGCGAGCTGTCGCTGGCAAGTCAAGATGACCGGTTGGCCTTATCAATATCTGAGGCGGGAACCGGAAGACGCACGACCTACAGAAAATGGGAGCGGGCGCTGAACCCAAAGGGCAGCGCCCACTCCCAACAATTCGGCTAAACGGAAAACGTGCTGACTACTTTCCGAAGTTGCCCACCAGTTGATAGTTCAGGTATTGGACTCCGGCCAAGCAATTCTTGATCGAATCGTAGATCGCTTGCGTCTCGGTAGGGAGACCTTCATAGAGAATCTTCGACATCGTGTAGTCGGCATCCTTCACGACAGGGTCAATGAGGAACGCATACACAACAGTACCATCGGTGCGTACCTCTGGCGACTTAAGGACACGCCAGCCTGCCGCCTGAGCCTTTCGCTCTGGCTTGTCACTCTTGGTCAACACATCCTTCAGCTTAGCGACCAGTCCCTCAAACTCGGCCGTCTTGTCACCCTTGACGATGTTCACGATGAGGCCGACGTCTCCCGTGAACACTCGGGTGGCCGGCGGTGCAGCCTGGGCCGGTGCGGCCGGAGCCTGCGGTGCGGCCGCCGTCTGGGCCTGCGCTACGCCAACCGAAACCGCCAGGGCGGCCAGGGTCAGCGCCAATCCAACTACAATGCGCCGCCATCCGGCAGCACGTGGCATCCACGTCGAGAGCATTTCTGAGCCTCCTTGGCGATAGGCGTGTTGTAACGTGCGAGTCAGGATACTGTAGCGTACCGCCCGCCTAGATGAAAACCGCAAGTACCTCGTTGGCCAGCAACATCCCCTGCCGGCTGAGATAAAGTCGACCCTCCTCGTGCCGAAGGAGGCCCGCCTCCAGATATGGCTGAAGATGATCGCCATATCTGGCCCAGATATCAAGTCCGTATTTCCGGAGCAGGTCGTCGACCCCCACGCCCTCCACCAACCGGAGGCCGGTGATGAGGGCTTCCTGCCAGCGATCCTCGGGCGAGAGCACCCGCCGATCTGTTTGGACGTCGGACCCGGCTTCGATGGCGGAGACGAACTGCTCGGTCGCCGACACGGCCTTCCAGCGGACTCCACCGACGGTGGAATGCGCGCCGGGACCGAACCCGAACCACTCGCCGTCCATCCAGTACTTCAGATTGTGTGTCGACTCATACCCCGGCCGCGCGACATTCGAGATCTCATACTGCGCGAGCCCCACCGCCCCCGCCATCTCCATGGCCAGCTCGTACATATCGGCTGCGTCATCATCCGGCGCCTGTGACACATGCGCGCGGGCCATCTCCTCATGCAAGGGGGCGTTGGGATACAACTCGAGCATATACAGAGACGCATGGTCCGGCGCCACGGAGACGAGCCCCTCGATCGACTGTCTCCAGTCGGCGAGGCTCTGCCCTGGCAGCCACATCATCAGGTCGATGCTCACGTTGTCGAACCCGGCTGTCCTGGCGTCGCCGACCGCACGGCGCGCGCGCGCCTGGTCGTGGATCCGTCCCAGCCGCATCAGCTCATCGTCTCGAAACGACTGCACGCCGATGCTCAGGCGATTGACGCCAGCGTCGCGAAATCCCGACAACGCCTCCGGTGAGGCTGTTTCGGGATTCACTTCCATCGTGACTTCCGCGTCAGCCGCGACGTCGAAGGCCTGCCGACAGCTGTCGATGATGGCCGCGATCTCGGCCGGCGTGAGCAGCGACGGGGTGCCGCCGCCGAAGTAGATCGTGTCGGCTGCCCGCGGTGCCGCATGAGGGATGCTGCCCGCCACGCGCTCGATGTGTGCCCGCACGGCTGCGACGTACCGGGCTTTGAGCGGGTCGTCGAGGAGGCCGCGGTTGAAGTTGCAGTACTTGCAGATGCGGCTGCAGAACGGCACGTGGATGTAGAGACCGAGCGGCGCCATCGCGGCCCGAGGCTAGGACGTCCCGGCTCGGCCGCCGGGCCATTTGAGGTCGGCTTTCGAATCGCGCAACTGCGCCCGGGCAGGCGTCGGACGGACGGCCGCCACGCGACCTCTCTTGCCCTGGCGCTTCAGCTTCCACTTCGCGACCAGATCCTCGTCGCTGTACTCTGCGCCCTCGTCGCGGTAATCGGCGGCATCGAGCGCCACGAACTCGCACATCTCGTGCAGCCGCGAGTACATCCGGAAGCCAATCCGGCAGAGCAGCGAATTCGGGTCGGTATCGTCGGGCTGGGCCTCGTAGTTCGACGTGAAGATGGTGGCCCGCCGCTCGTTATAGCGCGTATTGACGATGAGCGAGAGGGTCTCTTCAACCCACTCCGAGGTCTTCTCGGCGCCCAGATCGTCAAGCACCAGCAGTTCGGCGGTCATCACCGGGCGCAGCACTTCGATCTCGGTGGTGCGCACCACCGGATCGTATGTGCTGCGGATCACGCGCAGCAGGTCGCGCGTGTCGTAATACAGGCCTCTCGCCCCACGCGTCGCCACGATCTGGCGCAGCACGGCCACGGCGAGGTGGGTCTTGCCGACGCCGGGCGGGCCCTCAAGAAACAAGCCCCGATCGACCACCGGAAACGCCTCGGCCAGCTTGACGGCCAGGGTCCTCGCGCGGCTGAGCGACTCGTTGTACGCCCGGAAATTTCCGAGATCACAGTGCTGATACCGTCGGGGAATGCGCGCGTCGGCAAACAGACGCGATGTCATCTGATCGCGCCAGCAGTCGCAGCGCGTCGCGCGCCGCACGCCGTCGCGTTCCACCATCTTCCAGCCGGTACCGTCGCAAACAGGGCAGCTCATCCGGGATCAGTCACACACGGCGCCGGTGGTCAGAAGCAAGAATCAGGAAGCCAGAAGCAAGAGAACAATACTACAAGATCTGCGGACGATTCGTTTGCCGTTCCTGCTCCGTAAGGTTTGCTTCTTACTCGCCGGGCTTGACAGCAGGCGCGGCAGCCGGCGACACCGTCGCGCTGCGCACGATATCGGCAGGCGTCGAACGCACGAGGGCGGTATTGAGCCGCTGTTCCCAATCGCCAAGGCCGCGGGCGAGTTCGCGCTTGACGTACTCCATGAACTCGTTGACCTCGTGTTGCATGTCCTCCATCTTCTGCCGCATGTTGAGGATGATCTCGACGCCGGCCAGGTTCACGCCCAGGTCGCGCGTCAGCGACAGGATGGTCTCGAGGCGCTGAAGATCGTCATCCGAATACAGGCGGGTGTTGCCGTCGGTGCGCGACGGCTTGAGGAGGCCTTCCCGCTCGTACAACCGCAGCGTCTGTGGATGAATGCTGTACTTCTGGGCCACCGCGCTGATCATGTAATAGGCCTTGCCGGCGCCGAAGCTCTTCCTGGTGGCCATCGTCGTCTCCCTTCATCCGCGATCCGATTGCCTGGGCTACGACGCTGACGCGTCACGCCAGAGGCCCGCGCGAACATCCTCGATATTGACAAGCCCGAATTCGTGCAGCAGTTCTCTCGACCGCTGATCCAGCACCGACGGCAGCACGATCCTGATTTCCACGATCAGATCGCCGCGCCGGCCTGTGCGAAGCCCCGGCACGCCCCGGTCGCGAAGCCGGAACCGCTGTCCCGATTGGCTGCCCGGGGGCACCCGCAGCCGCGCCGGCCCGTCGAGGGTCGGAATGTCAAAGCGGGCGCCCAACGCCGCCTCGTGCACCGCCACCGGAACCGTCACAAACAGGTCGTCGCCCTCACGCCTGAACACCGGGTGCGGCGCCACCTGCACGGTCACACACAGGTCACCAGGCGCGGCGCCGCGCGTGCCCGCGTGCCCCAGGCCCGGCACGCGCATCTGCTCGCCCGGGCTCACCCCAGGCGGAATCGTCAGCGTCGTGGTCTCGCTGCGCGATTCGACGCCCAGGCCATTGCACCCGCCGCAGGTGGCATGACGAAGCAGACCGCTTCCCCCGCACCGGCCGCAGGTCTTCGTGAACATCATGTGGCCGCGGGCCGTGCGAACCGTGCCCGCGCCCCGGCACGAGGAGCACGTCGCTTCGGCCACGGGTTGTACGCCGCGGCCCCGACAGCCGCGACACACGTCGCGGCGGACGACGGTCAGGGCCTTCTCGGCGCCCCGGACCGCCTCCTCGAACCCGATCGACACAGTCAGATACAAGTCCGCGCCCGGCGTCGGCGTCTCAGCCGAGCCGCTCACGGCGTCGTGGATCACATCGGCGAACAGATCGCCAAACGTCGACGCCGCCGAACCGTCCGCCGCGTGCACCGAGAAATCAAACCCATCGAACCCGAACGTCGCCGCCGACTCGAGCACGACCCCCGCGCTGCCGAGCAGGTCGTATTCCCGTCGGCGGTCCGGATCGGTCAGCACCTCGTACGCGTCGGCGACGGCCCGGAAGTGCGCCACCGCCGTCCGGTCCCCCGGATTGATGTCCGGGTGGTACCGGCGCGCCAGCCGCCGGTACGCCCGCTTGATCTCGTCAAGACCAGCGGTCGGCGGCACGCCGAGCAGTTCGTACAAGTCCATCACACCGGAACCGACCCTTATTTCTTCCCGTCATCCACGACTTCGGCATCGATGACGTCGCTCTTCGGCGGTTCAGGCCCCGGCGCCGCCCCGCCGTCTGAGGTCGGCCCGGTCCCCGGTGCCGCCTGCTTGTAGAGCACCTCGGCGAGCTTGTGCTGCGCGCTGGTCAGCCGCTCCATCGCGCTCTTGATGGCGGCTGCGTCGTTTTTCTCGAGCGCCTTCTTCACCTCATCCATCGCGGATTCAACGGGCTGCTTGTCGGAGGCGCTGATCTTGTCGCCGGTCTCCTTGAGCATCTTCTCAGCCGCGTACACCGCCTGGTCCGCCTGATTGCGCGACTCGATCTCCTCTTTGCGCTTCTTGTCCTCGGCGGCGTTCGCCTCGGCCTCGCGCATCATGCGATCGACCTCGTCTTTGCTCAAGCCGCTCGACGAGGTAATCGTGATCTTCTGTTCCTTGCCCGTGCCCTTGTCCTTGGCCGACGCGTTGACCATGCCGTTGGCGTCGATATCGAAGGTGACTTCGATCTGCGGAACACCGCGCGGCGCGAGCGGAATGCCGTCGAGGTGGAACCGCCCGAGCGTGCGGTTGTCGCGCGCCATCGGCCGCTCCCCCTGCAGCACGTGAACCTCGACGCTCGACTGACTGTCGGCCGCGGTGGAGAACACCTCGCTCTTGCGCGTCGGAATCGTCGTGTTGCGCGGAATCAGCGTCGTCATCACGCCGCCCAGCGTTTCAATGCCCAGCGACAGCGGCGTGACGTCGAGCAGGAGCAGGTCCTTCACCTCGCCGGCCAGCACGCCAGCCTGGATGGCCGCGCCCACCGCGACCACCTCGTCAGGATTGACGCCCTTGTGCGGCTCCTTGCCGAACACGTCGCGCACGATCTGCTGCACGCGCGGAATGCGGGTGGACCCGCCAACCAGCACCACCTCGTCAATCTGCGACGGCTGCACCCCGGCGTCGGCCAATGCCTGCTTGGCCGGTCCAACCGTCTTCTGCAGCAGGTCTTCGACCAACTGCTCGAACTTCGCCCGGGTGAGCTTCATCTGCAGGTGCTTGGGGCCTGTCGCATCGGCGGTGATGAAGGGCAGGTTGATTTCGCTCTCCATCACGGTCGACAGTTCCATCTTGGCCTTCTCGGCGGCCTCGCGGAGCCGCTGCAGCGCCATTCGGTCTTTCGTCAGGTCGATCCCGTCGCTCCTTCTGAATTCGGCCGCCACCCACTCGATGATGCGCTGGTCGAGATTGTCGCCGCCAAGATGCGTGTCGCCGTTGGTCGACTTCACTTCGACCACGCCCTCGCCGACTTCCAGGATCGAGATGTCGAAGGTGCCACCGCCGAAGTCGTACACCGCGATCGTCTCGTCCTTCTTCTTGTCGAGCCCGTAGGCCAGCGCCGCCGCCGTGGGCTCGTTGACGATGCGCATCACCTCGAGGCCGGCAATCGCACCTGCCTCCTTGGTGGCCTGACGCTGCGCGTCGTTGAAGTACGCCGGGACGGTGATGACGGCCTGGGTAACCGGCTGACCCAGATACTCCTCGGCTGCCTGCTTCAGCTTCTGCAGCACCATGGCCGACACCTGCGCCGGCGCGAAGCGCTCCTCCTTGCCAGAGGCCTGCACCTGCACGACCACGTGGTCCCCGTCGCGCACCACGCGGAACGGCACCATCTTCATTTCTTCACTGACTTCCTCGAAGCGTCGTCCCATGAACCGCTTGATCGAGAACACGGTGTTCTCCGGGTTGGTCACGGCCTGCCGCTTGGCGACCTGCCCGACGAGGCGCTCGCCGGTCTTGCTGAACCCGACGACGCTTGGCGTCAGCCTGCCGCCTTCGGGGTTCGTGATGACGACTGGCTCCCCGCCTTCCATGACAGCGACGACGGAGTTGGTGGTCCCGAGATCGATTCCGATAATCTTGCTCATGTTGATATCCTCGGCCTGAGATTGAGGGATAGAACCCTCAGGGTTCCAAGCAAAGCTTGGCTCCACATGTTAGGTATTCATAATCATAAAATCTTAGCGTTGGCGTGTCAATGCTTTCCTTGAACCGACGAGTCACAGAATCCGTAAACTCCTGTCGTTGATAACGTTGCCACCGCTGTGCTATCATGATTCTGCCTGCCTACAGACCGGGAATCTCATCTCGCCCTGGGATTCCGGCGCATCCTTGAGGGTCACATGACCAGGTTCCTGCGCGTTTGTCTGTGGGTATTTCTTCTCGCACTCATCAGTGCGCCGGCCCTGCTCGCGCAGTCGGCGCCGGCACCCGAGGCCACTCCTCCTCCGGCTCATCTATCGCTTGTCGAGGGACAGGTGTTTCTCGATCGCGAGGGTCGCTCGGAGTCCGCTGTCGAAAACGTCCCACTGCTTGATGGGGATCGGATCCGCACTGAGCGCGGACGCGCCGAGATTATGCTCGGCGATGGCTCACTCCTCCATCTTGACCAAGGCACCACGGCTGACGTCCTCGCCGGCGATCTGATCCGCCTGCTCCAGGGTCGCATCAACATCGTGGTGATCGGTGCGCGTGATCCGTCGCGCGCGGTGCGGTACCAGGTTGATGCACCCGCGGCCTCGGCCCAGAGCAATGGGCCTGGCGAGTATCGCGTGACCGTGAACAACTCCACCGGCGGGCGCAACACAGAACTCGCCGTCGTGCGCGGCGACGCCACATTTGGCAACGACGCCGGTTCGGTCGACGTGCGCGCTGGCGAGCGGTCCGTGGCGCGTGACGGCGAAGCGCCCAGCCGGCCGCAGTATTTCAACTCGGCCCGATGGGACGAGTTCGACCGATGGAGCGCGGCCAGGCGCGACGCCCAGATCGGCACGACCTCGGCCCGCTACCTGCCACAGGATCTCGAACCCTACTCGGGGACGTTCGATCGGTACGGCACGTGGCGCAACGAAGCGTCCAACGGCTACGTGTGGTTCCCAACCGTCTCGGCCGACTGGCGCCCCTATTCGGTGGGCTACTGGCGCCAATACGATCAGTGGGATTCGTTCTGGATCGCGGGCGACCCGTGGGGGTGGCCGACGCATCACTACGGGCGCTGGGGATTCTCGGTGGGCCTCGGCTGGTACTGGATGCCGGCGCGCTCGTGGGCGGCGTCCTTTGTCTACTGGGCGTTCGGCGGCGACTACGTCAGTTGGTGCCCGCTTGGGTGGAACGACTATCCGGTGTTCGGCAACTGGGGCGTGCGCGGCGTGTACGTCGGCCTGCACGATGGGTGGCACGGATGGACGGTGATTCCGCGACGCCATTTCGGCTCTGCCGTCTTCGCGTCGCATGTGGCCATCGACGGCCGCCGCATCGATAGCCGGACGCGTTCCGCCTTCGTCGCCAGCCGCCGCTCACCGGTGGTTGGGCACGCGGTGCCTCGCGGACAAGGCATCACGGCCACGTCGCGAACCGGGGCCGTTCCCCGATCGAGCGACGCTCGCGGAGTTGGTGTGCCGGGGCGGGGCGACCGGATACAGCAGCGCTCAGCCGCGTCGGAAACGCCGCGGGCCATGATGCGCGGGCAGACGGAACGCACGCAGCAGGCAGAGGCACGATCACCGCGGGCCGCGTCGACGCCAGTACGCTATGACCGGCGTACGGTCCCGGGCGCTCCGGCGGGCGGCGGGCCGGACAACGGCGTCTCGGCAACTGAACGACAGGCACAGCGAAGCGGCTGGAGTTCAGGCCGACGATCCGACCCCACGGCCGAGTCGGGCAATGCCGGGGGGATGGGCCGACGCTCGTTGCCCGAGGCCACGCCTCGCGTTTCCACCTCACAATCTCCTCGCGCCGAACCCCGGCCGTCGCCGCGCGAGCGCTCGTGGGGCACATCGTCGGCCGGCGCTGACGAGCGCAGGTCGTCCCGTCCGACGGGTCGGTCGGCTCCCGATATCGGTTCGCGCGCTGAGCGCAGCTCAACGGCGACGCCGAGACGCGGGTTCTCGTCGGACAGCGGGTCGTCTTCCCCGTCTTCGCGATACAATTCCGGATCAGCCACGCAGCGGTCGCCGAGCCGGGGCACATCGTCCCCACGCCGCGGCCGCGGCGGTGCTCCGGAGTAAATGGCTCGAACCACACCTGCCAGGGCGCCTGAGCGCCCGTCGCTCGCCCGACAAGCTGGCATCGCCGCGCTCTTCGTGATCGCGGCGGTGCTCGGCATCGTGACCGGACTGGTCGCCGCCTATTCGGGCGATCTGCCTCAAGTCTCCGCGCTCGACGGGTACAGCCCAGGCACCATCACCCGCATCTACGCATCAGACAACCGACTGATTGGCGAGTTCGCCACACAGCGGCGCGTGATGGTGAGGTACGACGAGATTCCTCCGCTGTTGCGCCAGGCAATTCTCTCGGCTGAGGACGCGGATTTCGACAAACACTTCGGCATCAACTTCACCCGCCTCTTCGTCACGGTCTTCCAGAACATTGTGATGCGGCGGACCTACGGCGCCAGCACCCTGACGCAGCAACTGGCCCGCAAGCTCTTCCTCAAGCCGGAAAAGTCAATCGAACGAAAGGTCAAGGAGGCGCTGCTCGCCATCCAGATTGAGAAGCGATACACGAAGCACGAGATCTTCACGATGTACTGCAATCAGATGAATCTGGGCCACGGCGCGTATGGTGTCGAGGCGGCATCGAGGCTGTACTTCGGGAAACCCATCAAGGACTTGAAACTCGAGGAGGCGGCGCTCATCGCCGGCATTTTGCAGTCGCCCGAGCGCCAGAGTCCGTATGTCAACGAAAAGAGGGCGATGCAGCGGCGCAACTACGCGCTACAGCGCATGGCTGGCGAAAGCTACATCACGCAGGCCGAAGCCGACGCCGCCATGGCGAAGCCCATCGTCGTCGTTCCGATGGCCACCGCGGGCACCGCGACCGCCCCGTACTTTGTCGAAGAGGTCCGCAAGTACCTTGAACACCGGTACGGCGCCCGCGAACTGTACGAAGCCGGCATGTCCGTCTACACGACGCTTGACGCCGATCTGCAGAAGGCGGCGGCGCGCGCACTCGACCGGGGCCTTCGTCACGTAGACAAGCGCCGAGGCTTCCGGAAGCCAGCTCGCAACCTCGCGGCCGAACACATCGATCTTGGCACCTATCGAGACCGGAGATGGGATCGACCCATTCAGGCGGGAGACATCGTCCCAGCGCTCGTCGTCGGCGCCGGCGATGGTCGCGATCGCGTACCGGTCAAGCGCAAGCGGGCCGACGCCGAACCGTCGCCTGCTGGCGGCCCGATGCGTGTCCGTGTCGGACGGTACGAGGCCGATCTCACGCGGACGTCGATTCAATGGACTGGCCGCACACGCGCGGCTGATCTGGTGCGCACTGGCGATCTCATCGAGGTCGAGGTCCTCACCGTCGACCAACCGCGCGGCCTATTGACAGTCCGGCTCGAGCAGTTCCCGATCGTCGAAGGCGCGGTGCTCGCCATCGATAATCGGACGGGCCAGATCAAGGCGATGATCGGCGGATCCGACTTTGCGAGAACCAAGTTCAATCGTGCCGTCCAGGCGCCGCGACAGATCGGCTCGGCGTTCAAGCCCATCGTCTTCACCGCGGCCATCGACCGCGGCTACACCGCGTCGAGCCTCCTGCTCGACGCCCCCGTCTCCTACAATGCGGGCCCCGGACAGCCGCCGTATGCTCCGCGCAATTACGATCGGAAGTACGAAGGATCGGTGACGCTGAGGCATACGCTCGAGGACTCGCGCAACGTGCCGACCGTGCGGATGATGGAGCAGCTGACACCCGATCAGGTGATCAGCTACGCCCGCCGACTTGGATTCCAGTCGCCGATCCGGCCGTATCTATCGTCGGCGCTCGGCGCGTCGGAAGCCACGCTGCTCGAGGTGACGAGCGCCTACTCGGCGTTCCCAAACCAGGGCGTGCGAATGCAGCCGTTCCAGATCCTGAAGATCGTCGAGCGGGACGGCACGTTGATCGAGGAACACCAACCGCAGCCGACTGAGGGCATCCGCGCCGACACGGCATTTGTGATGGTCAACCTGCTGCGCGGCGTCGTCCAGCGCGGCACCGGCGCAAAAGCCGCCGAACTCGACTGGCCGCTCGCCGGCAAGACCGGAACGGTCGACGACTACACCGACGCGTGGTTCGTGGGCTTCGACCCGAATCTCACGATTGGCGTATGGGTGGGCCTTGACGAGAAGAAGCCGCTCGGCGCCAACGAGACCGGCGCCGTCGCGGCGCTGCCCATCTGGATGGAGATCTTCAAGTCCTACATCGATCGGCGGGGTGATCGAACCAACCCGCCGCGCTTCGAACCGCCCGGCAACATTGTGTTCATGGCGGTCGACCATGCCACCGGGATGCCGGTGAACCCGGACACGCCTGGCGCGGTCAACGAGGCCTACATCGCGGGTACGCAGCCGGGAATCGGGTTTCCGAAGCAGTAGCCTGCGCTACTCATCCTCGACCGCCGCCTGTCCGAGCGTGCCGGCGGCCTTGGCCTTGAGATAGGACTTGATGAAGCCGTCGATGTCGCCGTCGAGCACCCGGTTGACGTCGCCGACCTGCTCCTTGGTCCGGTGGTCCTTGATCATCTGGTAGGGATGCAGGACGTAGCTGCGGATCTGGCTGCCGAAGGCGATGTCCTTCTTCTCGCCGCCCAGTTTCTCGAGCCTCGCCTGTTGCTCCTTGATCTTCATGTCGAACAGACGGGACTTCAGCACCTTCATCGCCGCATCGCGATTGCGGATCTGGGACCGTTCGTTCTGGCACGACACCACGACGTTGGTAGGCAGATGCGTGATGCGGACCGCGGAATAGGTCGTATTGACCCCCTGCCCGCCAGGCCCGCTCGCGCAGAACGTGTCGATGCGGATGTCCTTCTCGTCGACGACAATCTCGACGTCGTTTTCAAGTTCGGGCCACACGTAGACCGACGCGAAAGAGGTGTGCCGCCTGGCTGCCTGGTCGAACGGTGAGATGCGCACGAGCCGATGGACGCCCGCCTCCGACAGCATCAGCCCGTACGCGTACTCGCCCGTGATCATCAGCGTGGCGCTTTTGAGGCCCGCTTCGTCGCCCGGCTGGTAGTCGACGACCTCGCGTTTGAAGCCACGGCGCTCAGTCCATCGCAGGTACATGCGGAGCAGCATGTCCGCCCAGTCCTGCGACTCGGTGCCGCCGGCGCCTGGATGGATCGTCACGATCGCGTTGGCGCGGTCGTGCTCGCCGCCGAGGATGCGCCTGGTTTCGGTGGCCTCGATGTCGGCGTCGAGGCGATCGAGACCAGTGGCAATCTCAGCGGTGACATCCTCGCCAACTTGGGCCCATTCGACCAGCACGCCGAGATCGTCTTGTTGCTTGGAGAGGGATTCGATCAGATCGACTTCGTCCTGAAGCCGCTTTCGGCGCTGGAGGGTTCGCTGGGCCTCCGCCTGATCACTCCAGAATGCTGGCTGGGAGATGCGCGCCTCGAGCTTGACGACTTCTTCCCGCGGCCGTCCAGCCTCAAAGATAACTCCTGAGCTCGGCGGCCCGCTTCAGCAGATCCTGGTAACGACGGACGAGATCATCAAGCTCGAGTGCCATAGTTGCGTCTCCAAGGCCTCATCGAAAATGAGACTGACATGAGAAAATGGGTCTGACCCCAAAGTACGCAGAAAATGCGTACTTCTGATCGGGGTACACCCGGGATTGACCTGTTTCGAGGACAAGCCCTATTGATTCTACCGCGGATGGGGGGCGGCGCGCCGCCACGTGGCGACCAGGGCGAGCAGCGTCAGGAGCGCACAGGCCAGGGCAAACGCGTCGCCGGTTCGGCCATAGATGGTTCGCCCGTTGAGGAACCTGACGTCGCCGGTGACGACGGTCCGTTCGAAGATGGGCGACGCGGCGACGACCCGCCCGTAAGGATCCACGATCCCGCTGATGCCGGTGTTGGCGGCGCGGATGAGGTACCTTCCCTGCTCCACGGCGCGAAGCGCGGCCTGTTCGAAGTGCTGGTACGGCGCCGACGAAGAGCCATACCAGGCGTCGTTGGTAATCGTCGTCAGCAGTTGGCTGCCTCGCTGCACGAAGTCGGCGACCAGATCCGGATAGACGACCTCGTAACAAATCGCCGTCGAGAGCGTGTGGCTCCCGATCGACATCACGACCGCCTGCTCGCCCGGGGAAAAGTCGGAGACGGCATCAACCAGCGGTGCCGCGAAGAACAGCAGGCGCTTCAGCGGCACGTATTCCCCAAATGGCACCAGGTGCATCTTCTTGTAGACGCCGGCGATGGCTCCGGCCGGGTTCAGCAGGAACGCGGAATTGAAGTACCGCGGAGGCGTCCCCGGCTCGAATTGATCGCTGCCGAAGAGCAGGTGGATGTCGCGGCTCCGCACGACCTCGCTGATGACGGCCCGACCGCCCGCGTCGTGTTCGAACAGAAATGGCGTCGCCGATTCGGGCCAGACCACGAGCCTGGCGCCCTGATCGGCGGCCTGCATCGTCAACTTCAAATAGATGTCGAGGATCTGCGCCGCCGAGGCCTGGCTCCACTTCTCTTCCTGCCTGATATTCCCCTGGACCAGCGCGACCCGGATGGGGTCGCCGTTCCTGAGCAGGCTCCCCTCCTGCACTCTCCACTGCCCCCACGCGGCGAGCCCGCCGATGATCGCGAGAGCGCAGACCGGCACCACGACCCGGTCACGCCCGCGTCCCACAGCAGCCATCACCGCCGCCACCGACCCCAGCGCGACGAGCGCGGAGAGTCCGTAGACGCCTGCCAGGCTCGCGGTCTGGGCAATCGGCGTCGCGGTCGCCTGGCTCGCACCGAGCAGGACCCACGGGAAGCCGCCCAGCACGTAGCGACGCGCCAACTCGGTCGCCACCCACACCGCCGGGGCCAACACCAGTCCGCGCGCTCCCAGCGCCCGGACCAGTTGCGCGACGATCACGGCAAACACGCCCGGGAAGAGCGCGAGATACGCGACGAGCAGGCCTCCGACCACGACGGCCAAGGGCCAGTTCAGGCCGCCAAACGTCTGCATCACCGCCGGCGTCCAATACACCGTGCCGCCGAAGTAGCCGGCACCGGCCACCAGACCAAGCAGGAACGCATGGCGCGTGCGGATCTCGGGATGCCGGACCAGCGCGAGCAGCAGCGGCGCGAGCCCGATCCACGCCACGGCAGAGTGTCCGTACCGCGGAAAGCTCACTGCGAGCAGGACGCCGGAGAGGATAGCTAGCGGGTAACCCAGGGCTTGTACTGTCCTTCGCTCTCGATCTTGCGGGCCACGGCATCGGCGTCGTGCCTGGTCTTGTAGGTGCCGACCTTCACGCGGAACACGCCGGTCCGATCGCCGGCTTCCGGCGCGACCACGCGGGCCTCGTAGCCTTTGGCCTTCAGCCGCTTGACAACGACATCCGCATCGCTGCGTTTCTTGACGGCGGCAACCTGGACCGTGAAGGGACCGGTCGCCGTGGCCTCGGCCCGACCCGCAGCCGGCGAATCGTCGGGCGCATCGGGCGGCGGCTGCGGCAAGTCAGTGGAGATCGTCCCTCCTGCCGGAGTCGCAGCCGTCGTCGGCGCTTTGAGCGGCTCGGCAGGCGCTTCCGGCTGCGACAGGCGCTTCGCGTACGAAAAGTCGTCAGTCTGCGATCCGGTGGGTTTCGCGCCCGCCGCGTCGGCAGCGGGCTGGGAATCCGGCACGGCCTGCGGCGCGCTCATCATCGCGCCTTCGGCGACCGGGCCGCGCTCGGCTTGGACACCACGGCCGACCAGGACGCCAAACAGGAACATGACGCCGCAGATCACACCAGCCGCCATCAGCGCGAAGACGAGCTGCTTCTCGTTGAGGTGCACGCCGCGTGTGGTGTCGTCGGCCATCGTCAGTGCGGTGCGGTCCATCTACCCTTCGACCCGAGTTGTGTTGCGCCCCACACGGCCTGTTCGCCGCCGTGAAACGGGGCGCGATGATCCGCCGCCGTCCGCCATCCACGTGAGCTCGGGGTTTAGGGCCTGTTCAGAATCCCCCGGAGCAGATCGATTGGCAGCGGGAAGATGATTGTCGAGTTCTTCTCGGCCGCGATCTCGGTCAACGTCTGCAGGTAGCGGAGCGTCATAGCCTCCGGCCCGCTGGCAATCACATGAGCGGCCTGCGCCAGTTTCTCCGAAGCTTCGAGTTCGCCCGCGGCGTGAATGATCTTAGCACGCTTCTCGCGCTCGGCCTCGGCCTGCCGCGCCATCGCGCGCTGCATGTTCTCCGGCAGATCGACGTGCTTCACTTCGACCGACGAGACCTTGATGCCCCACGGATCGGTGTGCTGATCGAGGATTTTCTGGAGCGTGGAGTTCAGCCGTTCGCGATCAGACAGCAGGCCGTCAAGATCCACCTGCCCGAGTACGCTGCGCAGCGTGGTCTGCGCCAACTGCGACGTGGCGTAATGATAATTCTCCACCTGCACGATCGCCCGGAGCGGATCCACCACGCGGAAATAGACGACCGCGTTGACCTTGACCGACACGTTGTCGCGCGTGATGACATCCTGCGGCGGCACGTCCATAACGACCGTGCGCAGGCCGACACGGACCATGCGATCGATTGGAGCGAAGACAAGAATCACGCCGGGACCCTTTGGTTCCGGCAGCAGCTTGCCCAGCCGGAAGATCACGCCCCGCTCATACTCCGCCAGCACCTTGATGGAGCTGACCACGTACAACACCAGCAGCAAGGGAAACAGAAGAATTGGATATTCGATCATGAGCGCAACTCCTTGTTCACACCATCACGGCTCACCGTCGCGGTGAGCCCGTTGATTCCCGTGACACACACGTGTTCCCCGGCCTCGATCGCCTCGCTGGCGTGCGCAGTCCAGGTTTCGCCGTGCACCGCTATCTGACCTTCACCACCGGCTGGAATCGGCGTCAGGGCCCTGCCGCGCTCACCGATCATGCCGGCCGCGCCGGTCACCGACCGCCGTCGTTGCGAGATCACCGCGAGGCGTACGAGGAACAGCAGAATGGCCGACAGCGCGAGGACCACCGGCACGATCAGGCCCAGGCTGACGCGTAGCTCCGGCGTGGGCGCATCGATCAGGATCATCGAGCCCAGCAGCAGGCTGACGATGCCCCCAACAGCCAGCACGCCGTAGCTGGTGACTTTGATTTCGAGCACGAGCAAGACGAGGCCGAACAGGATCAGCAGCGCGCCCGCGTAGTTGATGGGAAGCACCTGAAACGTGAAAAACGCGAGGAGCAGGCAGATGCCCCCGACCACGCCTGGCAGCACCGCACCAGGCGACCACAGTTCGATGGTGAGGCCAAGGACGCCGAGGCTGAGCAGGATGTACGCGATGTTCGGATGCGCCAGCGTGCCAAGGACCCGCTGGCGGAACGACATGTCGATCACCTCCACGCGCGCGCCGGCCACCTGCAGCCGTTGTGCGCGGGCGCGGTCGAATCGCTGGACCTCGCGGCCATCCAGCTTCCGCAGCAGATCGGGCACGTCGGTGGCGATCAGGTCGATGAGCGCGGGCACGGCGTTGAGCGCCTCCGATTCGGTGAACGCCCGACTGTCGGTGACCGCCTGTTCCGACAACTGCACGTTGCGGCCACGGCCCGCAGCGAGCGTTCGCGCGTAGGCGGCCACATCCGACGCCGCCTTCTTCGCGACCGTCTCGTCCATCTTCTCGCCCTGCCCCGACACCGGATGCGCCGCCCCGATATGCGTGCCGGGCGCCATCACCGCGACATCCGCGGCAATGGTGATGAGGAACCCCGCCGACGCCGCTCGCGCGCCAGACGGCGCCACGAACACCACGATCGGCGTCTTCGCCGCGAGCATCCTGGTGATGATCGTGCGCGTGGAATCGACCAGTCCGCCCGGCGTTTCGAGGGTGAAGATCAGAAGCGCCGCCCCCTGCTCGTCGGCCCGCGAGATCGCCTCGACCATGAACTCGGCCGACACGGGGTGGATGAGGGCGTCAACGTGGGCGACCAGCACGAGCGGACTGCTCGACGACGGTCTGCCTGTTTCACCCTGGATGCCGGCTTTCGCCGGCATGACGCCACCAGGTGATTGGGCGACGGCGTGGGTGGGCTGCCAGGGGACGCTGGCAAGCGCCAGCAAGACGCCCAACCAACAGGCGCCGCGGATGGCGTACCGACGGGCTTCGAACCGGGCAGATGCAGACATGACGCGCGCTCCAGTCAGACGCGCGCTGATTATATCCCCTTAGTGCTTCGACTCGTAGCTACAGTGGCGTATTCTCGCGGGGCGATCTGGTCAACAAACTCGCTCAGCACTAAGTCCTGAGGGAATACGTTCGTCACCGAACGTATGAATCGAAGGACTTAGGCGGACATCCCGGGGCCTCGCTTCAGCCGTTCGAGCAACTGCTGCGCCTGCGTGGATGCCGGATCGAGTGCCAAGGCCCGCTCCGCTTCACTGCGGGCGAGGTCCAGGGTCTTGGCCTCGAGATACCCTTCGGCGAGCCCCAGGTGCGCGGCGGCGGTCTCCTGGCTCCAGAGCGAGATCTTGAAGGCCTCGATCGCCTCCCGCAACCGCCCTGTCCGCAGGCAGATCCGGCCGACCAGCAGGTTGGCCTCCGCGTCGTAGGGCGCCAGGTACAGGGCCCGCTTCAATTCAGGTTCGGCCTCGCGGTCGTTGTCCTGATCGAAGAAGCGGCGGCCACGGTCCAGGTAGAACACGGCCAGCTCGCGCTGATCGCGCTGGCCAATCATCTCCACGGTTGCATCGACGCGCTCGGCTCGCGGTGGCTCGATCGCCTCTTTGAGCCGCTCCTGGCCGCGGGCCGGACTCGCCGCCGCAGTTTTGAGGTCGAGCATGTCGTACGAGGACGAGAGCCGTTGGGCAAGCGAGAGTTCACGGGTCGCCTCGGCGCTCTGACCGGCCGCCTGCAACACCGTGGCGAGCAGCGCGTGGGCGGCGCCATCGGCCGGACTCAGGCGCACCGCCTCGCGCAGCCACGAGGCCGCCGCCTGGGCGTCACCATCGAGCCACGTCGCGTAGCCCAGGTTGAAGACGTAGTCCGGATCAAGCTGGTCCAGGGTGCGCGCGTCCGAAAAGTACGTTGCCGCCCGGGCTGCCTCAGCCGGCAGGGTCGTCGCTCGCAGACGTACGACGCCCAGGTTGTTCTGGATAATCGCGGACGGCGCGCGCTGCCGCAGACCGGTCAGCAGTCGATAGGCGTCCGCGTACTCGCCGACGTGAATGTGGGAGACCGACGCCAGGAATCGGGCCTCCACGGCCACCGGCGAGGTGTCCGGCACGGCCCGCACGGCCTCGAGCGCGGCCCGATGTTCACCCGCCGCCGTATGCGCCTGCCACAGCGCGATGCGCGCGACGTCGTAGCTCGGGGCTGCCTGCAGCGCGGTGTGCAGGAATCTCACTTGCGCCGCCGGCGTCTGCGCGAGCAACCCTTTGATGTAGGCCTCAAAGGCGGCCAACGGAGGTGGCGAAGACCCGAGTGCCGGCCGCTCCGTATCGGAGACGGCCGATGACGATGCCATGCCCGCCGCCAGCCGGTCGACAATCGCGAACAACTCCTGGAGCTTCCCGCGAACGACAACCGGCGGATCGAGCCGGCCCTGCCACAAGCGAAGCCGGCGCGCGGTGAAGACCAGCGCATCGCCTTCCGACGTCACCGAGCCAATCACGATATCGGTAGCCCCCACCAACTGTCCGATGCGCACGACCGTCGCCCGGCTGAGCGCCGCGAACGGCGGCACCTGCAATCGCTCGAAGGCGCGCAAGCGTTCGTACCGAACCATGGCGTCGACGCCGGCGCCCCGCAGGCGCTCGGTCAACAGGACGGCCGACGCTTCTCCGAGCCAGGAGAACCGCGGATCGCGCGTTGCATTCTCGAACGGCATCACCAGCACGCGTTCGCGCGACGCGGCCACAGGCGCGGCGGTCTGAGCGTGCAACAACCCAGGCATCAGCACACACACCATCGCGAGCAACGGCACGACGATCGACACCACCTGCCGCGGCCTGATGGGACCAACCGTCACAGCGCACTGTCCATCTCCTCGAGCCTGGCACTGCTCAACCGCGACGTCGACTTCCACGTCCAGCGCCTGAGCCATGCCGCGGGCAACGGCGGCGTAGTACACGCAGAGCGCGGTAGCCGACGCGGCTCGCACGTCACAGAAGAGCGACCGCTGGAGCACGAATATGCCACGTCCGCCCTTCCACCGCATCGACGCCCGCGTTTCCTGCCACGTGTCGACAGCGATGCGCCGCGCCAGCCGGCCAGCGGCGCGCACCCGTAGACGCCACGGCAGTCGCCGCAGCCAGGCCCGCCGGAGCGGCGTCAGTTCATCGATGGTCCATTGCGCCGTCAATTCTCCTGCTCGCGTCATCACGGCGTTGTATACATCGTCTTCCTGCCTGAGGAAACTGAAGACCGCGCGCATCGCGCCGAGGGTGACGCGCCTCGACCGCATCCGCCGGGAATTGATCCACGACTCGTAGAACTCGAGCCGCATCGGCAGCCGTTCCGAAATGGCCTGATGGAGGCTGGCGACGAGCATCCGACCGATTACCGTCTCACTCATTTTTCTGCTAACGTAACGGCTTGGTACCCGGTGTGCCGGGGCGCCATATGTCCACTGCAGCGATTCTTGCCGGAGGCCGAGCCCGCCGCCTGGGCGGCCGGGACAAAAGCCAACTCGTCATTGACGGCCAGACGATTCTCGACCGCCAACTGCATGTGCTGCGCCGCTGCGCCGACCGCGTGGTCATTATCGCCGACGATCTGGCCCGCTTCGCGGACATCGGCGTGCCCGTCTTCGGAGATCTCGTGCCTGACGCCGGAGCCCTCGGCGGCATTTACACGGCTCTGGCCATCGCGAAAGAACCCGTGCTGGTCATCGCGTGCGACATGCCCTATCTCACCGCACCGTTTCTGACCCGCGTAATGGAAGCCGCGCAGGATGCCGATGTCGCCGTGCCCCACGCCGCCGACGGGTACCACCCGCTCTGCGCGTGCTACACCCAGGCGTGTGCCGAGCCCATTCGGCAACGCCTGGACGCTGGAGTGCTGAAAGTGCTCGATCTGTTTCGCGATGTGCACGTGCGAACCATCGACCCGATTGAGATCGCCGCCTTCGATCCGGACGGCCTTCTGTTGCTCAATATCAATACACCCGACGACCTGGCCCGCGCCGAACGTGGTCATGGTCGATTGGCGTGACATCAGTCATCGTAGATTCAGGATCCCAAGCGAGTCAACGAGGCCCGAGATGAACCGCACATGATTTTGTCGATTCAGGACACGATTCGGACCCGCGTCATCGCCGCCGTCAAGCAATTGTACGGCCTTTCGCCATCAGATCTGCCTTATGTGGCGTTAGCGGGAACGCCCAACCGCGCGCTGGGCGATCTGGCGGTGCCGCTGGCCTTCGAGTTGGCCCGTCGCCTTCGAAAAGCCCCGAAGCTCATCGGTCAGGAGATCGCGGCCACGCTTGGGGCGATTCCGGGCATCGCCCGCGTGGACTGCGCGGCCAACGGGTATCTGAACTTCTACTTCGATCGCGTCTCGTACCTGACGGATCGGTTGTCCGGGCGCGTGTCGGCAGCCGTCGCCGCCCAGGCACCGGCGAAGACGATCGTCGAACACACGGCGATCAACCCCAACAAGGCCGCGCACATCGGCCACCTGCGCAACGCCGCCCTGGGCGACACGCTGGTGCGTGCGCTCAGGTTCCTCGGGAACCCGGTCGAAATCCAGAACTACATCGACGACACCGGAGTCCAGGTCGCCGACGTCGTTGTGGGATTTCAGCAACTCGAGCACCAGACGCTTGCCGATGTTGAAGCCATCGCCTCGCGGCCGCGTTTCGACTACTACTGTTGGGATCTTTACGCCCGGGTGACCGAGTGGTACGCCGGCGACAAGGAGCGACTGGCGATCCGCGCACGAACGCTGCACGATCTCGAGCGCGGCGAAGGTGAGGCTGCCGCCATCGCCGCCTTCGTCGCCGATCGCATCGTCGGCTGCCACTTGAAAACGATGGCCCGGCTCAACGTCCAGTACGACCTGCTCACGTGGGAGGGCGACATCCTGCGGCTCCACTTCTGGAACCGCGCGTTCGAGACGTTGAAGGCGCAGGGCACGGTCTACTTCCAGCCAACTGGCCGACTCGCGGGATGCTGGGTGATGCGGATCGAAGACGAGACCTCCGCCGCGGTGGAGGTTGAAGGCGAATTGTCAGGCGACGCGCCTGGCGATGCGGCGACAGACGAGGGCGATCAGGCCGAGAAGGTTA
Organism: Acidobacteriota bacterium; assembly: GCA_026393675.1. Taxonomy (NCBI): domain Bacteria; kingdom Pseudomonadati; phylum Acidobacteriota; species Acidobacteriota bacterium. Next base: position 122,644 of record JAPKZQ010000046.1, read on the forward strand.
TCGTGCGATCCAACGGGACGGTGACCTACGTCGGTAAGGACATGGCGTACCAGTTCTGGAAGTTCGGACTGCTCGACCGGGACTTCCACTATCGCCTTTTTGGCGCACCAGGCAAGGACGGTCCTCTGTGGGCCACGTCGTCATCGCCGACATCCGATGAGGCGTCGAGGCCGGCGTTTGGCAAGGGTCACACGGTTTACAACGTGATTGACGTGCGGCAGTCTTACCTGCAGAAACTGCTGAAGCAGGCACTGGCCGCCGCCGGTCATCCTGGCGAAGCGGAACGTTCCGTGCACTTCTCGTACGAAATGGTGGCGCTCTCACACCAGACGGCGCGGCAGCTTGGGTACGATGCCGAAGCGAACGATACGACGAAACCGTTTGTCGAGGTGTCCGGCCGGAAGGGCCTGGGCGTCAAGGCCGACGACCTGATCGACACGCTCATCGCGAAGGCCCGCGGCGAAGTCGCCAAGCGCAATGCGGAACTCCCGCCTGCCGAGCAGCAGCGGACGGCCGAAATTATCGCCGTCGCGGCGGTGCGGTATTTTCTCGTGCGGTTCTCGCGAGGCAAGGTCATCGCCTTCGATATCGATGAGGCGCTGAGCTTCGAGGGCGAGAGCGGCCCCTACCTGCAGTACGCCGTGGTGCGCGCAAACAACATTTTCCAGAAGCTGAGCGAGCGCGACGGCCTGGACACGGCGCAGGTGACGGCCCGGTTGGCCACGACCGACTCGGCCGAACTGCGCGACAGCCTGGACGACCATGGACTCTGGGCACTGGTGCTCGAGAGTTCGCGACTCGACGATATCGCGCAGCAATCGGTGCGCGGCCTGGAGTTCTCGGTGCTGGCCAAGTGGGCGTTCGGGCTGGCGCAGATGTTCAACGGGTACTATCATCGCTATCCCGTCCTGAACGAGGAGCGGGGCGACGCGAAGATCTGGCGGGCGGCGGGCGTCGCGTACTTCCGCACGCAGATGACGCGGGCATTGGATCTGATGGGCATCGAGGTGCCAGCCCGGATGTAGCGTCCGGATGACGCAGGTAATCACTCCGGGAGTGATTGTGTCAACGCGAGGATTGTGCCAAGAGGCAATCACTCCGGGAGTGATTGTGTCGGAAGAGAATGAGTCATGCAGCCACTGATTGCGGTCAGCCCTTGCCGAGCGCTTCCCGACTACCAGGAGTCCATCCGCCGGGCGGGTGGCGAGCCTCGCGTGCTGGACCCGAGCGTCGATTGCGCCGACGAGGTCGTGACCTGGTGCCGCGGCTTGCTGCTGACCGGCGGCCCGGACGTCGATCCGGCGCGCTACGGCGAGCCGCGACATTCGTCCGTGTCCGAAATTGACAGCGCCCGCGACGAGTACGAGATTGGCCTGATCAGCAAGGCGCTCGCGGCAGACGTCCCCGTCCTGGCGATCTGCCGTGGGATGCAGGTGATGAACGTGGCGTGCGGCGGCACGCTGGTGCAGGACATCCCGTCGCAGGTCTTTGGCGCCCTGGAACACGCGATGAAGACGCCGCTCTTTGGCCTCGCCCATGAAGTGTGGGTGGTGCGCGGGAGCATCCTGTGGACGTTGATGCAGAACGAACTGAAGGACGCCGAGGCGCTCGACGTCAACAGCCGCCATCACCAGAGCGTCAAGCGCGTGGCCGAGGGGTTCGACCAGTCGGCAACGGCTCCTGATGGCGTGATCGAGGGCATGGAGCGCAGGGGCGCGACGTTCTGTGTGGGTGTGCAGTGGCACCCGGAGAACTTCTGGCGCACCGGCGAGTTCAGGCCTCTTTTCGACGGCTTCATCGCCGCCGCTCAGTAGCAGTCAGCGGACCAGCACGGCGAGGACTTCGACGTGGGCCGTGGTCGGGAACAAGTCGAATCCTTGAATGGCGTGCAGGTGGTAGCCCGCGTCCACGAACCGGCGCACGTCACGGGCGAAGGTCGCCACATCACACGACACGAAGACGACGCGATCGGCGCCAAGCCCGAGCGCGCCCGCCATCGCCTCGCGTGACATCCCGGTGCGGGGCGGGTCGAGGATGAGCGTACCGGGGCCGACCCCGGTCCTCTCCTGGACGAAACGCTCGACCGAGGTGTGACGCACCATAATGGACCGGCTGTAGGGTTGCGCGTTGACCTTCAAGTCGGCCGCCGAGGCCGGATGCCCCTCAACCGCGGTGACCGCGTGCCGCCCTGTGGCCGCCAGGCACACACCAAACAGGCCGACACCGGCGTACAGATCAACGACTGGGCCGGCCGGACACGCGGCGACGACCGACGCAACCAACTGATCCAGGAGGAAGCGGTTGCCCTGGAAGAACGCCCGCACGTGTCGGCGAAACCTGATCGGTGTGACGGCAGACGCGTCGGCACAACCGGAAAGTTGGAGGGCGTCCTCTACGAATGGACTTCCAGACACGATGCGCTCCGCCCGCATGGCGGGGTGGGACCACGACAGGCCGGTGACGCCAGGCACAGGGCCGAGTTCCTCGGGGAGCTCAAGCCGTGCGTCAGGTGCCAGGTCGATGTGCACCGCGCGCATGTCGCCGCTGCGGTTCTCAGAGACGTCGAGGTCGGCTGCCCCGGTCAACCCTGCCTCGCGGAGCATCTCTGCGACGGCATCAAGCGCGAGCGCCGTCTCTGGAAGCAGTTGTCCGGACTCCCGCACGTCGCAGATGCGATGCGTGTTCTCGAGAAAGAACCCGATGCGCCCGTTGCGCACGTGCACCCGGGCCCGCATGCGGTAGCCGCGCTCGGGCGACGGCATCACGGCGATCACGTCGGGTGGATCGAGCCGCGCCAGCCTCTTGAGCCCGTCGCGGATGATCTCGCCCTTCAGACGCGTCTGCTCGGGATACTCGATGTGCGCGTAGACAGCTCCTCCACAACGCGGATCGTCGGTCACCGTTCGTCGAGCGAGATGCGGCTCGAGGGCCTCTTCGACCACGGCGTAGGCCATTGATCGCTCCACCCGTTCGATACGCACCCGCGCCAACTCGCCGGGTATGGCCCCGGCCACGAGCAGCACACAGCCGTCGTGACGCGCAATCATGCGACCGCCCGCCACCGGTTTTTCCGGCGTCACCGTCACGAGGTCTCCGACCTTCAGCGCATCGGCCACGTCAGTCGGTGGTGAGGACGGGCAGCGCGAGGCGTTCGCGCAGGATTCGGTCGGTGCAGCGCTGGTGCGCCGCCCGGTAGGCCTCGGAGGTCATGCGGCCGCGAAACGGTTCGAGTTCGCCATCGGCCTCGCGCGCAATGTCAGCGGCGGCCGATTCGCCCACCGTCGCCCGCGCCACCTCGATGAGTCTGGCATCGAGCGCGGCCAGCTCGGCCACCACCGCGTCGCGAGCCGCGCCGCGGGCGTGGCGTGAGGCCGGGTGGAGGGCGTCCAGCTGGCGGACGACCTGGTCGAGGGCGGCATCCCAACCCGACGAAGGCGACGGCCCTGTCCGAAGCGCCGTGAGGCGGACGATCACGCGATCAACATGGGTCGAAAGGGACTGTCGGCGCCGAGGCGTCGCCTGCTCATCGGTGTCACTCTCGCCCTCGCTGGCCGCCGCCAGCCGCACGCCAACCGCTCGCCGCCACGCGTCAAACGCGTCAAGGATGTCGGCTTCGCAGAACTCGATTCGAACCGGGCGCCGGCGTGGTCCCTTGGCGGCGACGCGCTGGATATGACGATCGATCCCCTGGAACGCGACCTTGAGCGGCACGCCCATCGCCGCCCATTCGCGTACCTTGTCGAAGGCCGGACCGGAAATGCGCACCAGGTGCCCCTCGTTGCTCCGGCACAGGTAGGCTTCGATCTCGCGGCAGTATTCGGAGGAATCCGTCAATGATTCCTCTCCCACAACATCCGCAGCCCGGTGAGTGTCAGGTCCCGATCCACGGCCTCAACCGTATCGGTCTCCGGGGCGATGACGTCGGCCAGACCGCCGGTGGCCAGACAGAACGCCTTGCCGCCAAGCTCGGCGCGCATCCGATGCACGAGACCCTCGACCATGCCGACATATCCGAAAAACAGCCCCGACTGCATCGACGTGACCGTGGTCTTGCCAATCACGTGCAGGGGCTTGCGCACATCAATCCGGGGCAGCTTCGCCGCCCGCTGGAACAGGGCATCGGCCGAAATCTGGATGCCGGGACAGATGACGCCGCCCAGATACTCGCCTGCCGCGGACACCGCATCGAACGTGGTGGCGGTCCCGAAGTCCACCACGATCAACGGCATCTTGCGTGACCGGCCGTACAGCTCGTAGGCCGCGATGCTGTTCACGATGCGGTCGGCCCCAACTTCGGCCGGGTTGTCGTACAGCACCGTCATGCCGGTGTGGACGCCCGGTTCGAGATTGAGGGGCCGTGTGCCGAGATAACGCTCCGCCATGTCGATCACGCTGGCGGTCAGCGGCGGGACGACCGACGCCATGACGACGCCGTCGACGGCCGCCGGCCTGATGCCGGCGCGTTCGAGCAACTCGCTCACGAGCAATCCCATTTCATCAGCCGTCCGCTCGCGCATCGTGGCGAGCCGCCAGCTGTGCCCAAGCGTCTTGCCCTCGAACACGCCGAGCACGATGTTGGTGTTCCCGATGTCAATCGCCAGCAGCATACAGCACCCCTATAACCACATGATCTCGCCGGCGGTGACCCGCTCGATCGTGCCAGCCACGTCGATGCGCAGCGCGCCACCCTCGTCCACTCCCGCGGTCAGGCCCCGGTGTACGCCCGCACCGGTCCGCCATTCCACAGACGAGCCTACCGCGGACGGGGCCAGTTCGCGCCAACGGTCGATAACCGCCGCCGTCCGGCTCTCGGTGATTGCCGCGCGGGCTCGCGACAGGTTGACCAGCGCCCGGGCCAGCAGGGCTCCCCGATCGACGGGACGACCGAGTTCGGCTTCGATCGAGGTCGCGCGCGCCGCGACGTCTGGTGGGTATGCGGCCGACCGCAGGTTGATGCCGAACCCGAGCACGATGTACTCGAGTGAGGTACCCTGCCCCGCCCCTTCCGCAAGGATCCCCGCCAGCTTCCGCCGAGCCACCACGAGATCGTTGGGCCACTTGATCTCGACGCCGAGACCGGTGGCCTCGCGAATCGCATCAGCCAGCGCGACTCCGGCCATCAGCGTCAGCAGCGCGGATCCCGGTCTTGGACCAGTCCGGAGATCCGGCCGGACGATGGTGGAGACGTAGAGCCCGGCACCCGGGGGCGAACACCAGGTCCGCCCATGCCGGCCGCGGCCGGCGGTCTGCGCCTCGGCGACCACTGTCGTGCCTTCGCCGGCCCCCGCATCCGCCAATCGCGCCGCGACATCGTTGGTCGAGGTGACCTCGGCCGCGTAGAACAGCGGCGAGCCGAACCGGCCCCGTTCGGACTGCGACCATGCCAGCGCCTCCGCGATGTCGTGGGGCAGATCGGCGGCGTGCGCCGGATCAAAGGGATCGAAGTTCAAAGGTGATGTCTGAGGCTGGAGCCGAATCGGTGAGCGCGCCGATCGAGACGAAGTCCGCTCCGTCCGATGCCAGCTCCGCGACCCGCTCGAGTGAAATCTGACCAGACACCTCAACGCGGGCTCGTCCGCGGCACTGCTGCACCACGTGGCGGAGTTCCTCGCTCGACGCCCCGGTGAACAGGAGCACTCCCGCACCGACGGCCAGCGCCTCAGCTGCCTGGGCCGACGTCGAGATCTCGACCTGCACGGGTGTATGAGGACCCGCCGCGCGTGCGCGTTTGACGGCCGCGCCGATCCCGCCGGCGAAGCGAATGTGGCTGGCCTTGAGAATCAGCCCCTCATCGAGCGCCAGCCGGCCGTTCTCGCCTCCCCCCACGCGCACCGCGTACTTCTGGAGCGGCCGGAGCAGCGGCAGGGTCTTTCGCGTGTCGGCGATGATCACGCGGCCGCCGGCAGCATCGACGAACCGCCGCGTCAGCGTGGCAATGCCCGACAGGTGTCGGACAATGTTGAGCGCGGTCCGCTCCGCCGTCAGCATCGGTGCGGCGAGACCAGTCAAGACTGCGACCTGATCGCCCGGCTGGCACAGGTCGCCGTCCTGCCGGCGCGACACCACGGCGATGGCGGGGTCCAGTTGCCGAAATGCCTCGAGCGCGATGTCCAGGCCGGCCAGCACGGCCGGCGAGCGCGTCAACAGCACGCCTTCGGCCGTCGCGTCGGGAGGGATGATGGCCTGCACGGTCGCATCTCCCCATCCAAGATCTTCGGCAAGGCTTCGTCGCACAAAGTCACGGTAGACGCCGATCTCGATCGGTTCAATGGTCATGCGCCCAGCTCCGTGAGTTGTGCTTCGAGTTTCTGCTGCCGCTCCGTGATCTGGACGGCACGCGACTGCGTCTCCTGGACGACCAACACCGGGGCGCGCTCCACGAAGCTCGCCGTCCCCAGTTTGCGCGTGATCGACTCGGCCTCGCGAGCCAATCCCGCCAGCTCCTTCCGGAGTTTCTCGATCTCGGCCTCATGGTCTACGATGCCCGCCAGCGGCACGAACACGTGCGCGTGTTCGAGCACGCGCGTGACGGTGTCGACGTTGGGCGCCACATCGCCCCGGAATTCGAGCGACTCGAGGCCAGCCAACTGGCGCAGGTACGGCGCGTACTGCTCGAGCATGGCTCGGGCATGCCCATCGGTCTCGTCGATGATCGCGGTGATCTTCCGAGAAGGCGGCACGCTGCGCTCGGACCGCACGGTCCGAATCGTCGTCACCACCTGCTGCATGTAGGCGACGTCGGCCTCGGCCGACGTGTCGGCCCACTCTGGCATCAGCGTCGGGAATGCCGAGAGCGTCACGGTGGCGGCATCATTCGGTCGTTTCGGCAGCTTCTGCCAGATCTCTTCGGTGATGAACGGAACAAACGGGTGCAGCAATCGCATCAGGCGGTCGTGCACTTCGACCAGCACCGCCACCGCCGCATCGCGCACGGGCCCGGGCTGCTGCAGATCGATCTTGACGAACTCGATGTACCAATCCGCGAACTCGTGCCAGAAGAAGTGGTACAGCCGATCGCACGCCTGATCAAACCGGTACGTGGTGAGCGCATCGTTGACGTCGATGGCCAGCCGGCTGACGCCGCTCAACATCCACCGGTGAATCACGTGCAGGTCGCGACATGGCGGCAGTACCGGACGCGCAGGCAGATCGCCGATGTTCATCAGCAGGAAGCGCGAGGCATTCCAGATCTTGTTGATGAACTGCCGGTACCCGGTCATCCGCCCTTCCGAGAGCGGAATGTCCATGCCTGGCGACGCCATGGCCGCCAGCGTGAACCGCAGGGCGTCGGCGCCGATGTCGTCCATCACCGACAGCGGGTCGACAACGTTGCCTTTCGACTTGCTCATCTTCTGGCCGCGCTCGTCCCGCACGAGGCCCGTGATGTACACGGTGTGGAACGGCACATCGCCCCCGAACTTCAAGCCGAGCATGATCATCCGCGCGACCCAGAAGAAGATGATGTCGAATCCGGTCAATAACAGGGTCGTCGGGTAGTAGCGGGCCAGGTCGTCGGTCTTGTCGGGCCAGCCCAACGTGCTGAACGGCCAGAGCCCCGAACTGAACCACGTGTCGAGCACGTCGGTGTCCTGGCGCAGGACGGCGCCGCACCGGCACGCGCTCGGATCCTCCTCCGACACGATGGTCTCGCCGCACGCGTCGCAATACCACGCGGGGATGCGGTGGCCCCACCACAACTGACGCGAGATGCACCAGTCGTGGATGTTGGTCATCCACTCGAAGTAGGTCTTCGTCCAGTTGTCCGGCAGGAAGACCACGCGGCCTTCCTCTACGGCGCGGATGGCGTCGGCGGCGAGCGGACCGATCTTCACGAACCACTGCTTCGACACCAGCGGCTCGACCACGGTGCTGCAGCGATCGCAATGACCGACGGCGTGGCGATGCTCGACGATTTTCTCGATCACACCTTCGCCCTGCAGCCGCTCCACGAGCGCCTTGCGGGCCTTGAAGCGATCCTGGCCAGCGTAGGGCCCGGCCTCCGCGGTCATGTTGCCGTCCTCGTCTATCACCGACACGCTCGGCAGCGAGTGTCGCTGGCCCATCGCGAAGTCGTTCGGATCGTGGGCGGGCGTCACCTTGACGGCGCCGGTGCCAAACGCCGGATCAACAAAGGCATCGGCCACGATCGGCAGCATGCGGCCGAGCACGGGCAGCACGACGCGTTGGCCCACCAGGTGCCGGTATCGCTCATCGTCCGGGTTCACCGCGATGGCCGTGTCGCCCAGCATCGTTTCCGGGCGCGTGGTGGCCACCGTCACACCAGCCCCGCCGCCGACGCCCGCGTACCGGACAAAGTAGAGCTTGCCGTCACTCTCCCGGTGCTGCACCTCGAGGTCGGAGAGCGCCGTTCGGCACCGCGGGCACCAGTTGACGATGTACTTGTCACGATAGACCAGGCCCTCACGGTAGAGCGACACGAACTCGCGGCGCACAGCGCGCGACAGGCCCGGATCGAGCGTGAACCGCTCGCGCGACCAGTCGACCGAGTCGCCCAGCTTCCGCATCTGACCGGTGATCGTCTCGTGGCTGACCTTCACCCACTCCCACACGCGGGCTTCGAAGGCCTCGCGGCCCAGATCGTGGCGCGTCTTCTTCTCCTGCGCGAGTTGTTTCTCCACCACGTTCTGTGTCGCGATGCCCGCATGGTCGGTCCCCGGCAACCACAGCACGTCGTAGCCCTGCATCCGCTTCCAGCGCGCGATGATGTCGGGCATCGTGTGGTTGAGGGCATGGCCCATGTGCAGCGACCCGGTGACGTTGGGTGGAGGCAGCACCATGCTGAAGACGGGCTTGCCGCTGCTGGCGTCGGCGCGGAAGGCGCCAATCGACTCCCAGAAGCTGTACCAACGCGCGTCAACGTCTCGGTGATCGAAGGCTTTCGGTAGCTCGGACATCGGGTTTCCTGGAGAACCGTGAAGCGTACAGCGTAACCGCACAGCCGCCAGCCTATCAAGCGAGGCTTCGGCTTCGCTCAGTGCTTCGACTCGCAACTGCGGTTGCGCATTCTCGCAAGGCGATCCCGTCAAAATGCTCGCTCAGCACTGAGTCCTGAGAGAATAAGTTCGTCGCCGAACTTATGAATCGAAGGACTCAGCCCTACTTGATGGTGGCTTTGACCCGGTCGATCTCTTCGCGAACCAGCTTCTCGGCGATGCGAGAGACGATGTCGGTCACCATGTCGCGCACGACGCGGTCCGACATCCGCTCGACGACCTCGCTCGCGACGCGCTCGACGAGGCCGTCGATGGCGTCTGGCGAGAGCGTGGTGGGCGCCGTGACGGGCGCGGCCTGGCCGTGTTCAGCTGCCAGGAGCGCAGAGAAGGCCTGCGCGATGGCGGGCGCATGCTCGACCGCCTGGGACTCGGTTCCGGAGACGCCCACCGGCGGCTCGACGGGTGGCGACAACCAGCGGCCCGACGCCGGTAGCGGCTCGGTGGCATGGCTCGACGGCGCCGGCACTCCGGCGGGCGCCGCTGACGGGTCGAGCGGTTCGGGCTTGAGCGGGGTCTGTTGCATCGATGCGAACGCGGCATCAAGCTTCTCAAAGTAGTCGTCGAGTTCCGCGGCCGAGGAGGACGGGAGCGGCAGGGCAGGCGCGCCGAATCCGGGCACGGCAATCGGGGTGCGCCGGCTGATACGAATGGTGGATGGGTCGGCCGCCAGCACCTCGCGTTCCGGCGCGGCGAACGGGCTGTCGGTGGCGAGCGGTACGTCGGCCAGCCCCGCGTTCGGTTCCCGTTCCACTGAGGGCCGAAGATCCGGCACGGCCTGATGCGACCACTCGGAGGCGTTGGAACGCGCTCCGTATGCGGCCAGGTCCAGCGCGGGCGTAGCCGCCAGGAATGCGTCGAGCGGCGACAAGGGCGGCGCCTGGAGCAGCGTGGCTGCCGGTACCGCGATCGGCGGCGCGTCGAATACCGGCCCGACCGCCGGAGGAGGCAGGGGCGCCACCCGCCGGTCGACCACTACTGGTGGAGCCGTCGCGGCGCGGAGCGGCGGGGCCGCATCGAGCAGCTCGTTCACCCGCGTGATCACCATCTGGGGCTCGAACGGCTTGGCCAGCACGCCGTCGCAGCCGACCTCCCGCGCCCGCTGTTCGTCGACCGGCTCGAACGCTCCGGTCAGCAGCAGCACGGGAATGTGTGACAGGTGCGGCGTGTTCTTGACGTAGGCCGCCACCTCATACCCATCTAGTTCCGGCATGCCCACGTCGGCCAGCACGATGTCGGGGCGATCGGCCTCAATGCGGCGGATCGCCTCGCGTCCGTCGCCAACCGCGATCACCTCGATATCTTCGTCAGCGAAGGTCAGCTCGATGACGCGCTGGATGGTGACGCTGTCGTCGGCCAGCAAAAGCCTGTGCGGCATAGCCCCAAGTACCTGAACAGAAACGTGTTAGCGCCCGAGCGGCCTATCCGCCAAAGCGTAGTCTCCGGCTGCGTGGGAAGTCAAGCAGCCACAACGGGTTATCGGAATAAGTGCGGTGAGGGATTAGCCGGATCGCCAGTCTTACACGATCTCTGCGCGGGAGCGGGCGTGACCGGTGATGTAGTCGATGATCTCCTGCATCCGCGTGCCGGGCCGGAAGACCCCGTGGATGCCGACCTCGGCCAGCCGCGCCACATCAAGATCGGGAATGATGCCGCCGACCACCACCAGGACGTCATCGAGGCCCTTCTCCTTGAGCAGGCGCATGACCTCCGGGCAGATGTGGTTGTGCGCGCCTGAGAGGATTGACAGGCCGATCACGTCGGCGTCTTCCTGGATGGCGGCGCTGACAATCTGCTGAGGTGTCTGCCGGAGCCCCGTGTAGATCACTTCCATGCCGGCGTCGCGCAGCGCCCGAGCGATCACCTTGGCTCCGCGATCATGCCCATCGAGCCCGGGTTTTGCGATGACAACTCTAATCTTCGACATAACTCCCCGAATCCCGAACCCCGAATCCCGCGCCCCTAGATCATCGGCTGTTCAACGTACTCGCCCCACACCTCGCGGAGCGCATCACACATCTCGCCGACCGTCGCATACGCGCGCGTCGCCTCGAGCAACGGGATCATCGTGTTCGCCGTGCCTTCGGCCGCGCGCTTGAGATCGTCAAGCGCCTGGCGCACCCGCCCATTGTCGCGATCGCGGCGGAGCGCGCGGAGCCGCTCGATCTGGCGCGCCGCGGCGGCTTCGTCGATGGAGAGAATGGGCACCCCCCGGTCCCCGTCGACGACGAACTGGTTGACGCCGACGATGATCTTCTCTTTTCGCTCGACGGCCTGCTGAAAGCGATAGGCGCTGTCGGCGATCTCGCGCTGCGGGAATCCGCGCTCAATGGCCGCTACCATGCCGCCCATCCGATCGATCGTCTCGAAGTAGTCGAGCGCGCCCTTCTCCATGTCGAGCGTCAGCTTCTCGAGGAAGAATGAGCCTCCGAGCGGATCGACGGCGTGGGTCACGCCGCTTTCGTGGGCGATGATCTGCTGCGTCCGCAGGGCGAGTGTGGCCGCCTCCTCGGTGGGCAGCGCCAGCGCCTCATCGAGCGAGTTGGTGTGCAGCGATTGGGTGCCGCCGAGCACGGCCGAAAGCGCCTGCAGCGCCGTGCGGACGACGTTGTTGTACGGCTGCTGCGCGGTGAGCGACACGCCGGCCGTCTGGGTGTGGAAGCGGAGCTTCCACGACCGTTCGTCCTTCGCGCCAAACCGGTCGCGCATCACGTGGGCCCAGATCTTCCGGGCCGCGCGGTACTTGGCGAGTTCCTCGAAGAAGTCGCTGTGCGCGTTGAAGAAGAAGGAAATGCGCGGCACGAACTGATCGACATTCAGGCCCGCATCAACGCCGTACTGCACGTACTCAACCCCGTCGCGCAGCGTAAACGCCAGTTCCTGCAGTGCCGTCGCGCCGGCCTCCCTGATGTGATACCCGCTGACCGAGATCGTGTTCCACTTCGGCACCTGCTCGGCGCAGAATCCGAACACGTCGGTGATGAGGCGCATCGAGGGGCGCGGCGGATAGATGTACTCCTTCTGCGCGATGAACTCTTTCAGGATGTCGTTCTGGATGGTGCCGGAAATCGTCCGCCAGTCGGCCCCCTGCTGCTCGGCGACGACCAGATACATGGCGAACAGCATCGGCGCCGGCGAATTGATCGTCATCGACGTCGTGATGTCCGCAAGCGAGATGCCTTGGAACAACGTCTCCATGTCGGCCAGCGACGCGATACTGACGCCGCACTTCCCGACCTCGCCCAGCGAGAGTTCGTGATCGGGGTCGCGACCCATCAGCGTAGGCAGGTCGAATGCGACGCTCAGGCCGGTGCCGCCGGCCGCGAGCAGATGCTTGTATCGCTGGTTGGTCTCCTCGGGCGTCCCAAACCCGGAAAACTGCCTCATCGTCCAGAGCTTGCCGCGATAGCCGCTCGGATGGATGCCCCGGGTGTAGGGAAACTGACCCGGTTCGGCGAGATCGCGCGCCTCGTCCCACCCGGCCAGCGATTCAGGTGTGTACAGGCGGTCGATGGGGCGTCCAGAGATCGTGGTAAACGAGGTATCCCGCTCCCCACTCTTGTGCAGCGCCGGCTCCAGCGTCTCCTTTGCCCAACGCGCGATGCCGGAGGCCGCCTCGGGGGTCGCAGTCTTCATGTCTGACAGTTTATACCGAAGTGGCGCAGGGCCGAGGAGCCTGTTGAAGCGGCCTCGCCGCGTTGAACTCCTACTGTTTTGATGTGGCTTGACTTGCCACTGACCAATGGGTACTCTGGCCCCAACTGCCGTCGGGGGTTGCACTTGGCTCATCTATGCAACTTCTGCCGATGCCCCCGGTGAGACGAGCATTCAAATTCCTAGCGTTGTTCAGTTTGAATTCATCAACCGTTGAGTGCGGCGCCGCGGCGCCGGAGGAGTGCGACAGTGTCCAAGCCATTCAATCCGTTTGAAATGGCGCAGGCCCAGTTCGACAAGGTGGCCGACATCCTCGATCTGGATGCCGGTACCCGCGAGCTGTTGCGGTGGCCGATGCGCGAGTTTCAGTTCGCCATCCCCGTTCGCATGGATGACGGAAAAGTGAAGGTGTTCCGCGGCTTCCGCGTGCAGCACAACGATGCCCGCGGCCCCAACAAGGGCGGCATCCGCTTCCATCCGCACGAGACGCTCGACACGGTCCGCGCGCTGGGGACGTGGATGACCTGGAAGTGCGCGGTCGTCGACATTCCGCTCGGCGGCGGGAAGGGCGGCGTCATCTGCGATCCGCACCACCTGAGCGCCCGCGAGCAGGAAGGCATCTGCCGCGGCTGGGTGCGGCAGCTGGCGAATAACGTGGGCTATACGCGCGACGTCCCGGCGCCCGACGTGATGACCAACCCGCAGCATATGGTCTGGATGATGGACGAGCTTGAAGTCATCCACGGCGGCAAGGAGCCCGGCTTCATCACGGGTAAGCCCGTGGGCATGGGTGGCTCGCTCGGCCGCACCGAGGCCACCGGCTACGGCGTCATCTACACCGTCCGCGAAGCCTGTAAGATGCTGGGCCTCGGCATCACCAAGTCGACGGCCGCCGTGCAGGGCTTCGGCAACGTCGGGCAGTACTCGGTGCAGCTGTTCACCAAGTACGGCGGCAAGGTCATCTGCGTGTCGTGCTGGGACGAGGCCGACCAGAAGACCTACACGTTCCGCAAGATGGATGGCGTGACGTTCGAAGAGCTGATTGGGATCACCGACAAGTTCGGCACGGTCGACAAGGCCAAGGCCAAGACGCTCGGACACGAGATCCTGGCTGGGGACGCCTGGATCGAACAGGATGTCGACATCCTCATTCCGGCCGCGATCGAGAACCAGATCACCGGCGACAACGTGAACCGGATCAGCAAGAAGGTCAAGCTGGTGGCCGAGGGCGCCAATGGCCCGACCACCCCGGAAGCCGACAAGGTCCTCGAGGCGCGCGGCATCTACGTGATTCCGGACTTCCTCTGCAACGCGGGCGGCGTCACCTGCAGCTACTTCGAGCAGGTCCAGGGCAACATGAACTACTACTGGCCCAAGGACGAAGTGTTGAGCAAGCTCGATCACATCATGACCAACGCCTTCCATGGCGTGGCCGAACTGGCCAAGAGCAAGAAGCTGTACACCCGCGACGCGGCGTATGTCATCGCGATCAATCGCGTGGCGAGCGCCTGCCATCAGCGCGGGTGGGTGTAGGACGGGATTCGGGGTTCGGGAGTCGGGGTTCGGGGCCCACAGGGTAATCGAAAGGGACCGGGAGCAACGAGCTTTCGGTCTCTTTCTTCGTACCTGATTCTCGGTCGTCGGGAGTCGTGAGCCCAATCCCTACACACCGCATCCCGCCTTGGTATCTTCCCCTGACCTGCGCGTGGCCCGTCGAAGTTCGACCGGGGAATTCCGCCCGAATCCCGAATCCCGATTGAGTCCCCTCCCTCCGTCAGTCCATACTGTTCACATCCATGACGACTCCTGGCGACGGCCCCATCGACATGTTCGACCGCCTGCGCGAGCGGGCGAAGGAACTGACCTGCCTCTACCAGGTGCACGACCTGACGTCTGACCCTGAACGGACGCCAGACGACGTCTGTCGCGGCCTGGTGACGGCGATTCCGCCAGGCTGGCTCCACCCGGATTCGTGCTGGACCAAGATCACGATTGAGTCGTCGGTCTACGAGCCGTCGCTCGTCACCGAGACGCCATGGGTGCTGCGGGCGCCAGTGCTGGCGATGGGCAAGCCGGTCGGCGCCGTGGAAGTCTTCTACGCCCGCCACTTCCCGAAGGTCGACGAAGGCCCGTTCCTCAAGGAGGAGCGCCGCCTCATCGACGCGATTGCCGCGTTGCTCGGTCAGTACCTCACCGAGCGACGCCTCCGCGGCATGCTGCGCCACTGGCACGTCTCGCTCGAGCAATTGCCCGTCGATGACCGCCGGGAATGGCGCGTCATTGTCGAGTTCCTCCGGCGCACGGACCCGCACCTGCTGCAGCGCGTGTCGCGGCGGATGATCAACCATCTCGTCTGGCAAGGCATCGAGGAAGCGCAGAACCTGCTGGAACGCCTGGGTGCCAATCAGCGCAACCGGGAAACATCGGACGAGAATCGCCCGCTCGAGCGGGCGAGCCTCGATGAGGTGATGGGCATCACCAATGCCGCGTTCCGGATTGCCGCCTCGAACCTGAGCGACGACGAAATCGTGCACGTCATCGATCTGTGGGTCAAGGACGACAAGAGCGGCTTCCTCGTGGAGGCGGTGGAGAACCAGCGCACGTCGCTTGGCGAGATCGCGGATGCGCTCGAGCGCTTCCAGCATATGGGATTCGAGGACAAGGAACTGTCGCGATCGGTGCAGCTCGGCCTGCGCGTGTCGCTGGTCCGGCGGTTCCTCACCGAAGATCTCGAGTACATCAACACGGCCAAGCACTATCTACACGTGCACGATTTCTGCGACATTGTGCAGCACGTGGTCTCGCCCGCCGGGTCGCGCGGCAAGCTGGGCGGCAAGAGTTCGGGCCTGCTGCTCGCCTACAACATCGTCCGCCGGTCCGAAGAGTACGAGGACGCGCTCGGCGCCATCAAGATCCCGAAAACCTGGTACCTCACCTCGGACGGGATCCTCGCCTTCATCGACCATAATCACCTGCAGGATATCCACAACCGCAAGTACCTCGAGATCGAACAGGTCCGCAAGGAATACCCGCACATCGTCCAGGCGTTCAAGAACTCGGATTTTCCGAAGGAAATCCTCAAGGGGCTCGCCGTCGCGCTCGACGACATGGGCGATCGGCCGCTGATCGTCCGCAGTTCGAGCCTGCTCGAGGACCGGATTGGATCGGCGTTCTCAGGCAAGTACAAGAGCCTGTTTCTGGCCAATCGCGGCACGAAGCGTGAACGGATGCTGGCGCTGCTCGATGCGATCGCCGAAGTGTACGCCTCGATCTTCAGCCCCGATCCGATCGAGTACCGCGCCGAGCGCGGCATGCTCGATCTGCACGAGGAGATGGGCGTTATGATCCAGGAAGTGGTCGGCACGAAGGTCGGCCGCTACTTCCTGCCCGCGTTTGGCGGCGTCGCCTTCAGCAACAACGAATTCCGGTGGTCGCCGCGCATCACGCGCGAGGACGGCCTGGTGCGCCTGGTGCCCGGCCTCGGCACGCGGGCCGTGGATCGGCTGAGCGACGACTATCCCGTGCTGCTCGCGCCGGGCCAGCCGGGCCTGCGCGCGAATGTCACGCCGCAGGAGGTCATCCGCTATTCGCCGAAGCGTGTCGACCTGATCAATCTCGAGGCCAACCGGTTCGCGACGGTGCTGATCTCGGATCTGCTCAAGCAGTACGGGGCCAAGTACCCGATGTTCAAGCAGGTCTTCTCGCTCTGCGACCGGGACGGATTGCGCCCGGTCGGAGGCCTCGACTGGGACGGCTCGACTGATGACATCGTGGCGACGTTCGAGGGGCTCGCGACCACGACGCCCTTCCTCGCGCAGATGCGATCACTGCTGCGGGTGCTGCGCGAGAAGATCGGCGGCCCGGTCGACATCGAGTTCGCGCACGA
This sequence comes from Acidobacteriota bacterium, assembly GCA_026393675.1. Taxonomy (NCBI): domain Bacteria; kingdom Pseudomonadati; phylum Acidobacteriota; species Acidobacteriota bacterium. The sequence continues at coordinate 139,195 of JAPKZQ010000046.1, forward strand.
CGGCAAGGACTTCTACCTGTTGCAGTGCCGGCCACAGAGCTACATGGACGAGGTGGCCGCGACGCCGATTCCGCGGGACATCCCGGCTGAGCGCATCATCTTCACCGCCAAGCGGTTCGTCTCGAACGGCCGGCTGCCCGATATCACGCACATCGTGTTTGTCGATCCGCACCAGTACGAGCGTCTCGAGAACCTGGACGCGCTGCGCAACGTCGGGCGCGCGATGGGACGGCTCAACAAGCTGCTCCCGAAACGCCAGTTCGCCATGATTGGACCAGGTCGCTGGGGCAGCCGGGGCGATATCAAGCTTGGCGTCACGGTCACATACTCGGATATCAGCAATACCGTGTTGCTCATGGAAGTCGGGGAGAAACGCGGAGGCGCGATGCCCGAACTGTCGTTTGGCACACACTTTTTCCAGGACCTGGTCGAATCGGCGATCCGCTATTTGCCGATCTATCCCGACGACCCCGGCGTGATCTTCAACCGGGCATTCCTGTTGAACGCACCGAACCAGTTTGCGGCACTGGTTCCGGAGTTCGCGAACCTGGCCGACACCATCCACGTGATTGACGTGGCCGCCTCAGCCGATGGCCAAGTGCTACGGGTCTTGATGAACGCGGATCAGGACGAGGCGATCGGGTTCCTCGCCACGCCGGGACTGGCGTAAAGGCGGGGTCAGATCCAAAACACAACATCTTAACCCGGATTTCCGATTTAGCTGTGGTACCTTCACCCATCCGATCAGTCGCCACGCCTTGATTTGCGCGGGTTCCGCACGAGGAACCCCCGCCAGAATGGGTGACACCCTGTGGGTGAGAAGGAATCCGAGCCCTTTCAGTTCACCTTCAACGGGTTTCTGAAGGTCGCGTTTCAGGGATCGCGCGTTACGTCGGACGCGGGCTTGATCTTGGTCCGCGAACTGGATGAACGCCTCGGCCTGGAGGCGATCATGGCCGAGCACCTGAGCGACTCCCGCCACGGCCTGAACACGCAGTTCCGGCTGCCCGATCTCCTGCGGCAGTCGGTGTACAGCCGCTTGGCGGGCTACGAAGACCTCAACGACGCGCAGCGTCTCTCGACCGATCCGACATTTCGTCTGATCGGGTCGCCGACGCGGTGGGACCGGAGCGCGGCCCTGACCTCCACGCTGCATTGGTTCGAGACCGAGCTGCTGACCCATGAGGAGAACCTCGTCGGGTTGATGGCCGTGAACCGCGACCTAATCGGACAGGCTGAGACGTTCGACCGATCCGACCGTACGGTGCTCGACATGGATTCCAGCGAGAGCCCGGTGCATGGGCAGCAGGAAGGCAGTGCCTACAACGGCCACTTCGAGACGGTCTGTTATCACCCGCTATTCCTGTTCAACGATCTCGGCGACTGTCTGGCGGCGAAGCTGCGGCCGGGGAACGTCTCAAGCGCGGACGACTGGGAGGAGTTGCTCGTGCCCGAGGTCGACCGCCAGCAGTCCGAGGGGCAGCGCGTCGCGTTCCGGGCTGACGCCGCCTTCGCGCGGCCGGCGATCTACGAGGCGCTGGAGGCGCGCGGCGTGGGCTACGCCATCCGCATCCCGGGCAACAAGAATCTGGAGCTGGCGATCGAAGACATCCTGTTTCGGTCGCCGGGTCGGCCCAGCCGGAAGCCGTTGGTCCGCTACAAAAGCTTCCAGTATCAGGCGGACAGCTGGACCACGCCCCGGCGGGTCGTGGCGAAAGTCGAGCATCACGCGGGCGAGCTGTTCCCGCGCGTCGGTTTCATCGTGACAAATCTCCCGCTCCCCAATCGCGCCGTGGTGCGGTTCTACGACAAGCGTGGCACGGCCGAGCAATGGATCAAGGAGGGGAAGCAAGCGGCGCACTGGACGCGCCTGTCATGTCATCGGTTCCGGGCGAATGAGGTCAGGTTGCAGCTGAGCGTGCTGGCCTACAACTTGGGGAATCTGTGGCGCCGACTCTTGCTACCGAGACGGATCGAGAGCTGGTCGCTCACCAGTCTCCAGCAGCGCCTCGTCAAGACGGGTGGACGGCTGGTCAAACACGCAAGGTATTACTGGCTCCTGCTGGCCGAGAGCCACCTGACGCGGCGCCTGTTCGGCGCGATGCTCCGGCGGCTCTGGGCGCTCCCGGTGCCGACCGGCTGAGGGACGATGGTGGTGGGAGACCGTTTGGGCGAAGAGAGGGCGCAACGCGAGAGAGGTGTCGGAGAACTGTGGGCGGTGGCGGGTTCGGCGTCCGGAACTCAGGTCGCCGTGGCGGGCGTCATGAGGTGCGACCCCTGCGACCAGAGTATTCGAGCAGGAGAGAGCGACCGGGTGTAGGATGTGGCCGATCTTCGGAAGCCAAATCGGAAATGTCAGGTCACAGGACTGGCGGCGGTCCCCCTGACCTCCTGAACGCGGGGCTCGACAAGGGCACGGTTCGAGAAGCACGGGGGCTCGCCCAACTCGATCACGGTCTCGAGGGCCTTCCAGGCCACACTGAGGACAAGCATGAAACACTGTCCCAAATGCAACATCGAGCTAGCAGATGAATTCAGATTCTGCAAGGAGTGCGGTTGCCCTCTCGCCGACGATGGCGGCATCGAGCCTACAGCGCATTGCCCCGCGTGCGGCGTGGTTGTTCAACGTGAGTGGAAGTTCTGCAAGGCCTGCGCCTCCGATCTTAGGCAGTTGCCCGTCCAGGCACAGACTTCTGCCGAAGTTGTCTCGACGTCACTTCCCAAGCCGGCTTCACCGCCACGACCTGAGACGAAGGAACTGCCGCCGACACGCCGACGGATTGGGCTGCTCGCCGGCGTGATTGCTGCCGCAACGATTGCGGCAGCGTCGGCCGTTGGCTGGTACTTATGGGGAGTGTCTGTTTCAATCGCATCGACACCTGCCGGTGCTACCGTGTTCGTCGACGGTGTCGAAGCCGGGACGACGCCACCTCTTGGCGCGATAGCGGTTCGGCACACGCGACACGGCGGGCACCTCGTGCAGCTTAGGCTCAACGGGTACGATCCGTGGAGTGAGCTGGTGGAATTCGGTCCGACGGAGTTCTCGAAGGAGGTCAACGCGCAGCTTGTTGCCGCAACGGTTTCAATCAGTGTGAGGAGCATACCCCCCAACGTCGCTGTCGAGATCGACGGGCGGCTAGTCGGCCGGACAGATGCGGCAACCGGGGTGCTCACCGTCCCTGGGCTGTCCCGCGCACCGCACAGAGTGATCTTGCACGGCGCGGACCTTAATGAGTGGGTTCGTGACATAGCGGGGCAGACCTCCGAGACGATCTCCGCGACACTCGTGCCCATCAGCGCAGCAACGGCGAGGCTTGCTGACAGTCAACCGACCGCAAGAGAGGGTGGCCGAAAAGCAGGTGATCTGAGCTCAGCCGACTCCACCATCCTGCGCGGGACCGACGCGCTCGGCGAGGCGACTCTGGTCGCTTATTGGCGTTTCGAAGGCAACGCGTACGACTCACGAAGAGACGTCGAGGGAATCGCACATTCTGTCTCGTATGGTGCTTCCTACGGGAGGGTCAACAAAGGCGCGAGTTTCAACGGAGCCAACTCCTACATTGGTTCGGCCGCGTTGGACGTTTCGTATCCTCTGACTATTGTGTGTTGGGAGAAGAGCACGGCAGGCGGAGGCGCCGTGATCAGTTGGCAAAACGAGGTTCAAACAACGGGACCGTGGTTTTCTCTTGATAGCGGTTGGTCTCAGAATGGTCCGTCGTTCTTCAGAGTTAACTGGAAGGCCACGAATCTAAGAGACGGGAACTGGCATCACATTGCCGTGACCGTCGATGCCTCCGGAACGGTAACACAGTACGCGGATGGGAACCTGGACTACTCCGGTAGGCCGGGAGTGAGTGGACGAGCTGGACAATACGCAATTGTCGGAGCTATCGCCACAAACCAGTACTTCTTCAACGGCCAACTTGATGAGCTGGCGGTTTTCGGCCGCGTTCTTACGGCTGCCGAGATACGCAATCTGATCAATGGGCGGTAGTGAGTCGGCCGTCACGAGAGCATCTCCACTGACGCCTGCGGTACACCGTACGGTCGGGGAGTATCTGGGTGGGTTATGCGGCGTGGGTCACGCGACTCTGTAGTGGAACACGCGGCCGGATTAACTTGGAAGGAGGGAGCTTATGTCTGCGTTCTGCGCCCACTGCGGCACTGCACTCGATCCAGATGCCAAGTTCTGCCCATCATGCAGTCGACCCGTCAGCACCGTGACCACGTTCGCGTCTGATCTTCGCGTCGGCGTCCAGAGCGGCGTCCGCTCGATTGTGCAGGCTCCGTCAATGCAGGTGCCTCCTGCGGTGTGGGCAGGCGTCATCCAGATCTTCTGGGTCGTTCTCACCGTCGGCGCGGCCCTGACCTATTCGCTCCTCGCCCTGGCTGGCACGCTGGCCACCGGCGGAGCTGGGTTGTTCGGGCAGCAACCCGTAGCGGAACGGTACGCCGTTTGGCTGAGTATCTCCGCGCTCTTCTACCTCGTGCAATTATCGTGCCAGCTCCCCCTGGCGTTCGGCCTGTTCACGATGAAGCGCTGGGCCTACGGTCTGTATCTGTGGACGGTCGGTCCGCTGACACTCATCGGCTTGATTCTGAGGTTTGTCGCACCGTCCACCCCAGAACTGGACCAGAGGCTTCCGTTGTCACTCAGCATGCTGAGCGCCCTCAGCTTGGTCTTTGCGCTAGGGCTCCTTGCCTTGCAGGTGTTTCTCGTGCTCAAGAGCAAGGACCGATTCGTGGGCTGAGCATCTAGCATCCGGGATGGAGTTCTGAATCGCCTCGGCCGGTTCGCGTGTTGTGAAGTCAAGAGGGCATGACCTCCCGAACCCTTGATCCTGTCGCCACCAGGGTCTACTTCGTCGACCTTGGCGGCTGGCTGACCATACTTCTCGCTGCCCTGGCTCTTCTGATGGGCTCTGGCGTCTGCTAGAGGAGAGGTGTTACTACAATCTCGACCAGCCAGGGATTGGCACAGGCACCCGGCGCCGACCCACAGGTGGTGACCGTTCGTCTCCAGGTCCCGACTTGTGACGCGTGAGCAACAGACTTGGCCGATGTGTGTTCAGTGGTGTGAGGCGGTACGGGAGTGGGCCGCGGCCACGGGGGCGGTGATTCCAGAGCTGTCGGATCAGCTGCACCTGGTCCCACATTGGGAAATCAGGCTTAAGGCGTCACATCACCCGAAGATGTTGTGTTTTGGATCTGACCCCAGACACTCGGTCTAGCTAATCACGCGGATCGCGATCAGTTCGGCGGCCTCGCCGCCATCACCCGTGGCCTTCACTTCGATCACGTATTCTCCTGGCGAAAGACCGGCCAGCGGCAGATCCACCTGGTAGAACTCCCCTGCTGTATCCGGCGCCTTGACGCCCAGGTCGCTCATCTTCTGGCCCACGCGATTGAGCAGTCGGACGGTCACGGTCGGCGCGGCTGAGCGTGGGGCATAGGCCGAAAACCGGATCAGCAGCCGGTCGGTGCGCCGAAACTGCCTGAGTGCCGTTGGCGTGGGATCAGCGTCGCGCGTCAGCGACTGCAGCTCGCGTGCGGTGTGCGTGCAGAGCACAAGCGGCGTCGACAACGCCACCTTCTGCTCGGAGAAGTCGGGGATGGTGAACTCCTGCTGCGCCGCATCGATGACCTGCCCCGCGGCGTTCTCAATCGACGTGCGGAGCTGCATCTTCCCAGGGCGCACGTCGAAACTGACCTTGGATGGCGCCCGCACGCCCGCCGCCGGTGTCGTCCCTGCCGGCGCGGCGGCTCCCGCCGCTGCGCGGGCTGGCGCGTCCTCAGGCACGCGGCCGCGGAAATACACGTCGCCGCCCGATTCGGTCGCAACTACCGACACCCGCGACGGCTCCGGACGTTTCTCGCCGGGAACCGGAGGCAGCGGCTCCCATACGTACGTCACGCGGGTTCTGCCATCCGCGCCGCGCGCGGTGCCAATCCACGTCGCGGCCACCGATTCGCGCGGTACGGCCTCAACGGCATTGAGCGCCCGCTCGACCGCCGCGGGCGGCTTTGGCTTGGGCGGCGCTGCCGCCTTGGCGGCTTCTTCCGCCGTCGGCGCCCAGTAGCCCTTCCTGGCGCGCACCTGCATGCCCGGCCGCTTCAGCCTGACGTCGATCTTGTGGAACTTGCCATCGGGCGTCGTCAGTGACGAGTTGTACCCCACCAGATAGTACGAACTGGTGTCGCGAATAACCTGCTTGAGACCCGCGGCCAGGTCGTTGCGATTGATGATGGCCCGGCCATCCGTATTGTTTGCGAGCTCGTGTAACGTGTCCTGCGACACGCGGAGCGTATCGAGATCCAGACGCTGGTCGACGTTTTCGTTGATGTCGTACTCGTTGACCGCCAGTCCACGTGGATCCAGCGCGTAGATGGCCGTGTTGTTGCGGTTCGCCGTGTCGGAGATGTCCTTGAGCTTCTGCTGGATGTCAAGATCCGCCTGGAAGCGCGCGCGCTCCTCGGTGCGGGGGTCGGCCGCGGGATTCGCCCTGCCGGGCAACCCCGCCATCGGGCCGCTCATCTGGGCCGGCAGCATCCCGACAAAACCCTCGCTGACCAGGATGACGGCCTTTCGGCCTTCCCGCATCGATCCCAGCCTGACCGGCAGCCCCTCGAGCGCCGAGAGCGTCACCTGGTTGCGCAGCGTCTCCACAACCTGCGTCGGATAGTGGGCGTACTCCTGTTCGAAGGCGTTGCGCGGGGCGTAGTTGAACTTCCGCCCTTCGAACTTCCTGACCACCTGCACAAGTGCATCGCGATCACGCGTGAATGTCAGGGCGCTCACCGGCGTCAGGGGGTACATGATGGCCACCATGTCGAGCGGCCCCAGCTGCGTCGTCAAAAACTGCACAAGCGTGTCTCGGATGCGAATGGAATTCTGCAGCCGCACGTGGTAGTCGTCGAGGAAAATGACGAACAGCCGCACGTCGTCCCTGGCCGCCTCCGCTTCCTCGTCGTACATCGAGTGAATCGGTCGTGCAGGTTCCGCGCCCGGCTCTGGCACACCGTTCGAATTGATCAGCCGGAAGAGGTCAATCGCCTGGGGCTTCCCGTCTTCGAGCACCTCGAAATCCGACTGCGTGAGATCGGTCACCGCGTTGCCCTGCCGGTCGGTGACGATGATGTCGACCCGAACGACGTTGACGCCGGCGCGAAACACTGGCGCCTGGCCTTTCTGCGGTTGCGCGGCCTGCGCCGGATCGCCTGAGGGCGGTTTGGTTCCGGTCTTCGGAGGCGGCTGCTGGCCGGGCGGCGGCGCGGTGGGTGGTGGCTGGGTCTGAGGCGGCTGAAACGCCTTCGGAACGCCGGCGCTCACAGCAAGTCCCATGAGTACGACCAGCCCAATCCTGCCGGCAGCGTCGAGGAACCTGCGCATTATTCGATGATAACATTAGGGCTCTTTACAGGAGACGCCCTTGTCAAACGATGCTGCCACACCCGCCCTGACTCAGCTTGCCGAAGACGAAGTCCTGCTTCGCGACAGCGTGGCCGAATTCGCCGAGGCCCAGATCCGGCCGTTCGTCCGCGAGATGGACGAACACGCGAAACTGCCGAAGGAGCTGCTCACACAACTGTTCGATCTCGGCGTGATGGGCATTGAGATCCCCGAACAATACGGCGGTGGGGGCGCGAAATTCTTCCACGCCGTGTTGGCGGTCGAAGCCCTGTCGGCGGTCGACCCGTCGGTGGGCGTGCTCGTCGACGTCCAGAACACGCTCGTCATCAACGCGATCATCCGGTGGGGTTCAGACGACGTGAAGTCGCGTTTCCTTCCGCGACTGGCCAGCAACACGGTTGGCGCGTATGCGCTGTCCGAGGCCGGATCCGGGAGCGACGCGTTCGCTCTGGCCGCCCGGGGCCTGGCCGATGGCGACCACTTCGTCATCGACGGTCGCAAGCTCTGGATCACCAACGGCAACGAAGCCGATATCTTCATCGTGTTCGCCAACGTGAACCCGGAGGCCGGCTACCGCGGCATCACGGCGTTCGTGGTCGAACGGGGCATGGCCGGCTTCACTGTTGGCAAGAAGGAAGACAAGCTCGGCATCCGGGCCAGCAGCACGTGCGAACTGATTCTCGATGGCTGCCGCGTGCCGAAGGCGAACATCCTCGGCGAGGTCGGCAAAGGATACAAGGTCGCCATCGAGACGCTGAACGAGGGGCGGATCGGCATTGGCGCGCAGATGATCGGCCTGGCCAGCGGGGCCCTCGGACACGCGATTCGCTACACGAAAGAACGCAAGCAGTTCGGCAAGCCGATCGCCGACTTCCAGCTCGTCCAGGGGCAACTGGCGCGCGCGGCGACCGAGATCGAGGCGGCACGCCTGCTCGTCTACAACGCGGCGAGGCTGCGTGACGGGGGCAAGCCGTTCCTCACCGAAGCGGCCATGTGCAAGATCTACTCGTCGGAGGTCGCCGAACGCGTCACCTCGCTGGCGATCAATCTGTATGGCGGGTACGGATTCGTGAAGGACTACCCGGTGGAAAAGCTCTGGCGCGACGCGAAGATCGGCCAGATCTACGAGGGCACGTCGAACATGCAGTTGGTGACCATCGCCAAACAGATATTGGGATAGGGATTCGGGAGGGCCGTGTGACGGGCGATTTCCTGGGAACGCCGGGCTCCCCTTCGAGTTCCCTCAGGGCTGGCAGCCCGGCCACGCTGGAGCGTGGCGATCCCGGGGAGCCCGTCGAAGGCTGGACATTCCGCGACTCGATTCGCAGGAGCTACCGGACGCTGGCGGGACTACCCGTCGAGTACGATCTGCGTAGCTATCGCAGGCACCTCGCGCGCATCGACGCCGTCAACGTGGCGCGGCTGTCCGACGGCCAACTCCGCGCGCAGTTCGACGCCGCGAGGCGGCGGGCGCTCGATGGCGAGGACCTCGACGACCTGCTGGCCGAGGTCTACGCGCTGACACGGGAAGTGTGCGCGCGCGTGCTGGGCCTGCGCCCCTTCGACGTCCAGATGATGGCCGCGATCGCCCTCCACCAGGGCAAGCTCGCGCAACTGGCAACCGGCGAGGGCAAGACGCTCGTCGCCGTTCTGCCCGTTGCGCTCAACGCCCTCACGGGACGCGGCGTGTATGTCCTCACCGCCAATGACTACCTCGCGCGCCGCGACGCGGCGTGGATGGGCGGCGCATACCGCTTCCTGGGACTGTCGGCTGCCTCGGTGGCACAGGGGCTGAGTCGAGAGGAACGCCGGGAGGCCTACGCGGCCGACATCACCTACGTGACGGCCAAGGAAGCCGGCTTCGACTTCCTCCGCGATCACACCGTCACGGACCCGGCACACCTGGTGCAACGCCCCTTCCACTACGTCATCGTCGACGAGGCGGACTTCATTCTGGTAGATGAGGCCAGGGTCCCGCTCGTCATTGCCGGTGAAACGGCATCTCCCGACATCAACCACCGGATGATCGCGGGGGTCGTCGGCCAACTGCGAGCGGGAGTGGACTACCGGACCGATGAGCACGAGCGGAACGTGGCCATCACGGACGCCGGCTTCCGGCGCATCCAGAAGTTGCTGACATGCGGACCGTTGCACGCGCCGAAGCAACACCTCCTCCTCGCCGCGATTCACGTGGCCCTCCACGCGGAGGTCCTGCTCCATCGCGACCGCGACTACATCGTCCGGGATGGGCGAATCGAATTGGTGGACGAGTTCACCGGTCGGGTGGCGGACAACCGGCGCTGGCCTCACGGCATCCAACCGGCCGTCGAGGCCAAGGAGAGTGTGGAGGTCCGCATCGAGGGCAAGGTGCTCGGTTCGATGCCCATCCAGCACTTCGTCAGATTGTGGCCGAAGATCGCCGGCATGACCGCCACCGCCGTCCCATCCGCCGTCGAGTTCAAGGAGTTCTACGAATTGACGACGGTGGTGTTTCCACCGAACCGTCCGTGCAGACGCGTCGACGAACCGGATGTGGTGTTCTCGCACGGCCAGGCAAAAATGGCCGCGCTCGCCGACGAGATCGCGCGCGTCCACGCCACCGGCCGTCCCGTGCTGGTCGGCACGGCAAGCGTCTCGGAGTCGGAGGAACTCGGCCGCTCGCTGCGCGGACGGCGGATCAAGTGCCGCGTGCTCAATGCCCGGCACGACGCTCGCGAAGCGCTGATTGTCGGCCGCGCTGGCATGCCCGGCGCAGTCACCATCTCCACCAACATGGCCGGACGCGGCACCGACATCGTCCTCGGTGGCGGTGATGCGCAACTGCGCGACCAGGTGGCGGCGCTTGGCGGTCTGTACGTGATCGGCACGAACCGTCACGAGAGCCGTCGCATCGACGACCAGCTAAGGGGACGTGCCGGGCGCCAAGGCGACCCGGGCAGTTCCCGGTTCTTCATCAGCCTCGAAGACGACCTGATGCGCCGCTACGGCGTCGTGTCGCTCATTCCGCCGCGGCACCGGCCCCTGCGCCAGGACCGGCCCGTCACTGACCCCATCGTCAGGCGCGAAATCAGTCGAGCGCAGCGCATTATCGAGGGGCAGAATTTCGAGATCCGTCGCACGTTGTGGCGCTACTCGGCGATGGTGGAGGAGCAACGCGCACAGATGTGCGAGCGGCGGGAGGAATGGCTGCACGACGCCATCGAGCCGAGGGCATGCGTCGAAGGAGCACCCGAACACTACGCCACACTGCAGCGCGCGGTCGGCGCGACCCAATTGCGGCGCGTCGAAAACCGCCTCACGCTCATCCTGCTCGACAGGCGATGGAGCGCGCACCTGGGCCTGATCGAGGACATCCGCGAAGGGATTCACCTGCAGCGGTACGGCGGCCGCGACCCGCTCACCGAGTTCCAGAGACAGATCATCGACGCCTACGCCGCCATGATGGAGGGATTGCGCGATGAGGTGGTGGAGACGTTCAGGCGGCTGTCGGCCGAGCATGGGACGATCGATCTCGATCGCGCCGGCCTGCGTGGTCCGACGTCGACATGGACGTACCTGATCAACGACAATCCCTTTTCCTCGTTCGGGCTCTCGCTTATCGCCCCAGGCAACTTCGGCATGTCCGTGGCCACCAGCTTCCTCGCTTTGATATATTGGCCGTTCACGATCGTCGCCGTGACGGTGTTGTTCGTGCGCCGCCGGCTGGGGCGGAGGAAGTAGTGGGCCTCGCCCCTACTTCGTCTCCCGCTCAAATCCGATGCGCAGGATGACATTGCCGGCCGGATCAGGACAGATGACGGTGTGATCGTCGGCCATCCAGTCCCACGGCTCCACGCGCCGTTGTTTGGCGGGGAGCAACGGCAACGCCGCGTGCAACGCATAAAGACAGAAGTGGCGCCCGGGTGGAATATAGAGACGCCCGTCACGCATCGCGAAGGAGTCGCCCGGTTTCATCCCTGATGTGCATTTACCCCCGATGCGTTCGACCACCACGCGGAGATCCTTGAGTCTTCCCGTCGCGGCCGTCGAAGACTCCGCAGCTCCCAGCACAGGGTCCGAACCGACGTGCCCGCCGCGACCAGCCTGTTCGGCAGTTGAGTCTGGCCCGGGCCGGTCGTTCGCCAGCGGGTCGGCCAGCTCGGAGGGCGTGAGTTTCCGCACCCGCTCAACCTTGAACACGACGCGCCCCTTGGGGTCGGGGCACTGGACATGATGTACACGCCACATCCAGTCCTCGTCGTTGGCTTCGCAGATCTCCCGCTCCTTCGGCGTGATGAGGGGAAGGAGACTCTGAAAGGCCCACGCGCAGATGTAGCCGCCATCCGGGATGCTCAGGTCGCCATTACGGACGTAGAAGTGATCACCAGGCTTCATCGGGGGGTCGGCGGTACATGTCCCGAGCACTTTGGTGACGGTGATCTTTAGTTCGTACATATCCAGTCCCGAGATGGGTTGCCGATCAGCCGGTTAGCCCGAGTTCGTTCAACTTTTCCTCGGTCGGCAGACCAGTGGCGACATCCCACCCGCGAGCGCGGTAGTACTCGTCCAGCATGGGTTCCAGCTCCACGACGGCCCCCGCACTGGGATTGCCTTCCGGCAACGGTTCATTCAGGAATCGCCAGGGCAGCGTGTCGTCCTTGCGCCCAATACCCTCGCGGGCGTTGAACATGCGTTCCAGGTTGACGATGCGCTCGCCCGTTTTTCGGACGTCGTCTCCGGTGAGGGTCCAGCCTGTGGCCGCCTGCAGCAACTCGGCGGTGTCCTCCCACGTGAGGACCTCCATGTTGTTGTAGGTGTTCTTGCACACGCCTGTCGCATCGGCTATCGCGGCCATCTCCTCGAAGTGTTTGACGACCAGCCCCTTGCCCTTGTGTTCGAGCCGAAACGCGGTCTCCGGGATGCCGAAGCGCCGAATGCCTTCCTCGGGGTCGTTGGAAAACTCGAACCACGGCTCCGCACGCAGGTGGTCGGCACCCCGGCTCGAAACGGCGTTGGCGAGGCCATAGGCTTTGATCGTCCGGACGTCGGCCTGGAATATCTCCAGCCCCTTGCTGTGCATCGCGAAGCGCTCTGATCCGCGGCCCAGGCGTTCGGCCGCCCGCCTCACGCCGTCTGCGAGCAGATCGCCGAATCCTTCCCGATGGGCCACCTGGTGGACAAGCGTCAGGATGGCCTCTCCGTTTCCCCACGTGAGATCGAGGCCCCCGGTGTCCGCGCGGGAGAGCAAACCCCGTTGGTAGCACTCCATCGCCCAGGAGATCACCTCGCTCAAGCTGATGGCGTCCAGGCCGTAGCGGTTTGCGAGGTCGACGCACTTCAGCGCCAGCGGCAGATCGCCCGACCCAACCCGGGCGGTGAAACCGGCGAGAGGCTCGTACTCGGGGCCCTCGAGGCGAAAGCCCGGAAAGCGCGGATCATCGATGACGAGAAAGCGGCTGCAAGGGATATTGCAGGCGAAACAGGCCTTGCTCTTCGTCTTGTAGAGGGTCTCGATGGCCTCTCCGCTGACCGCATCGGTCGCGTCGAAGTGTCCGCTCTGGAAATGACGCGTGGGGAGCGCTCCGATACGGTCGAGAGACTTGACCAAGCGTGTCGTGCCAAGGCGCACGCGAACGTGGTAGTCAGCGTGGCGGACGATCTTCTCGTCCAGGCGCGCGCCCAACTCGCCGAGGCGCGCGATGTCGGCCACCGAAATCGACCCGGATCCGCGCACGGCGACGGCCTTCAACTGCTTCGACGCCATCACCGTGCCCATCCCCGTTCGGGCAGCGGCCCGGTGCAGGTTGACGAAGACGCCCGCGAAACGGACGCCGTGCTCCGCGCCTCGGCCAATGGTCGCGACCTGCGTGTCGCGATCGCCGAGGTCGTGCTGGACGGCCACCGTCGCGTCCGGCACGTCCCGACCCCACAGGTCCTCCGCACTCCGAAGCTCCACCTTGTCGTCTTTGATGGAGAGATACACGGGCCGACTCGCGCGACCCTCGACGACGATCTGGTCGTAGCCTGCGAACTTGAGTTCGGCGCCAAAGAACCCGCCGGCGTTCGAGTCGCCGAGAATCCCGGTTTGGGGCGACATCGCGGAGATGTTGAAGCGTGCGCCGCCCGGGAATGGCGTTCCGGCCAGGGGCCCGGCGCCCAACACCAGGATGTTCTGTGGTGAGAGTCCGTCGGTGTGCGGCGGGAGGTGGTCCCAGAGCCGTTTGACGTTCAGCCCGCGCCCGCCTAGGAAGGCCCGCGCGAGGGCCTCGTCAGTGGGACGACGATGGATGGCGCCGGTGGTGAGATCGACGTGCAGGACGGTGCCGCCGTAGCTATGCACAATGTCCTGCCGGTCGGCTGGTCTGTCGATCGGGGCCGTCTGGCGGCGTCTGTCCACCCGACGCCTCAGCGTCCGGATCCCCGTAGGCCAGCGCGCCCGTGACGCAGCGCTCCACGCACGCCGGATCGCCGTCGCAGAGGTCGCAGAAGAGCGGCAGGCCGCTCAGCGGGTGAACCGACAGGAGGCCGAACGAGCAGGCATCCGCGCAGGCCGTGCAGCAGAGGCACTGTTCGGAGTCGAGCAGGATCGTGCCGGCGCTCTGGTGTCTGGCCAGTGCCGTTGTCGGACACGCTGAGACGCAGGACGCGTCGAAACACAACCGGCACACTCGAGGGCGGTCCAGGCCGGCCGACTCGTCCTTGAACACCCTGATGCGGGCCGAGGCGGTGCCAAACCGTCCCTCGTGGCGGGCCACGCACGCGACCTCACAGGCGCGGCAGCCGCTGCAGAGCGCCTCCCGCACCAGGATCTGTTTCACTCGTGCATTCCCTCACGTTGCAGGTCTGCCAGCGGAACTGTGACGCTGTCTACCCGTGGCGCCGGATGCCCAGCACACGCTCGGCGATCACCATGCGCTGGGTTTCCGAAGTGCCCTGGTAGATTTCTGTCGCACGCGCGTCGCGGAAGTAGCGCTCAACCCTGGATCCGCGCCGGTAGCCGGCCGACGCCAGGATCTGCATCGCCTTGTCGGCCGCCTGGTGCGCGGCCACCGACGCCGCCAATTTCGCCTGCGCGGCTTCGGTCACGATGCTGGTCTGCGTCGCTTTCAGTGACGCGGCCTTCCAGGTGAGCATGCGCGCCGCGTCGAGCTCGGTGGCCATGTCGGCCAGCATGAACTGGATGGCCTCGTACTCCGCGATGGGCTTGCCAAACGTGTGACGGTGCTTCGCGTGGTGCAGCGCCTCGTCGAGCGCGGCCTGGCCGATGCCGAGCGCCTGCGCCGCGATGGCGACGCGGCCGCCTTCGAGCGCCCACATGGCCACCTTGAAGCCCTCGTTGACCGCGCCCACCACATGGTCGGCCGGTACACGGACATCGCTGAACGTGAGGTCCATGCACCCAAGGCCGCGGACGCCCAGCGAGTCGGCCCGTGCGGTGCGCTCGATGCCCGGTGTGCTCATCGGGACGAGAAACGCCGTGATGCCGTGCGCGCGCTGACCTGGCCGCGTCACCGCGAACACCAGCGCGACGTTGGAGACTTCGGCGCACGCGACCCAGACCTTGCGCCCGTTGAGGCTGTACGCCTTTCCATCCTCGACCAGCGTCGCCTGCATCTCGACGTTGGCGGCATCGGTGCCGGCGTTTTCCTCCGAGAGCCCGAAGGAGCCCACCGCCTGCCCGGTGGCCAACGCCCGCAGCCATCGCTCCTTGTGGACATCGGCGCCGAATCGCGCCAGCACCTCGGCGACAAGCGAGTTGTTCACGATCAGGATGACGCCGACCGTCGCGCTCGCGCGTGAGACGGCCTCCACGGCCAGGGCATAGCTCAAGTAGTCGCGTCCGCCACCACCCCACGCCTGCGGCACGGTGACGCCCATCAGGCCGTGCTCCCCAGCGTGCTTCAGCAACGTCACGGGGAATTCGCCGCTCTCGTCGATGTGCGAAGCCACCGGCTCGACGTCGGTCCGGGCGAACTGCTCGATCGCGTGCTGGAATTCCAATTGGGCGGGAGTGAGTTCAAGGATCATGGTGTATGGCCCAATCGCTCGAACACCGGCCTCAGGCGTGCGGCGGATTGATCGAGATCCTCCGGAAGCACCCGCACTTCGCCGACGACCGAGACGAAATTGGTGTCCCCATTCCAGCGGGGCACGACGTGGATGTGCACGTGATCCACGATGCCGGCGCCGGCGGCCCGGCCGAGGTTCATCCCGACATTCAGTCCCTGCGGGCGGTACGCCTCACCAAGCGCCGTCTCGGCGAGCGACGTCAGTTCGATCATCTCGGCACGTTCCGCCGGCGACGCCGCGCCCAGCGTCGCGATATGGCGCGCCGGCACCACCATGAGATGCCCGCTGTTGTAGGGAAACATGTTCAGGATGACAAAGGCGGTTTTGCCCCGGTACACGACGAGACGGGCATTTTCGGCATTGGCGACCGCCTCGCAGAAGACGCACCCCTCCGCGTCACCGGCCTTGCTCACGTATTGAAGCCTCCACGGCGACCACAGGCGTTCCACCAGAGTGTCATCCTTGGCACGCCGAAGCCGGAGGCGAAGGCGGCCCGAGCGCGCACGCCAGCGTCAGGACGCGGCCGGCGGCGGGTTCTCGTTTGAGGTCGGAAACACATCGGCCGCGCCCGGGCCAGCGGCCGGCTGGACCTCCAACTCGTGGTTGATCAGGTCCTTCAGTTCCTTGCCTGGCTTGAAATACGGCACGCGCTTGGGCGGCACGTCCACGCGGGCGCCCGTCTTCGGATTGCGCCCCTTGCGCGGCTCGCGCTGCCTGAGGCGAAAACTCCCGAACCCCCGCAGCTCGATCTTCTGGCCCTTCTGGAGCGCCTCGATGATGCTGCGGAAGACCGTGTCGACAATGACCTCGGAGTGTTTCTTCGTGAGGTCTGACACGCGCGAAACTTCTTCGACGAGTTCGGCCTTGGTCATGGATGACTCGCGGCAGGGGGATGACCCCCGGGGGACGCGCGCGACCCGATGTCGAGTCACGCCGCCCCCCGGAGACGAACACCTGGCCGCCTCGTTGGCGGCCGTACGACTACTTCTCGTCCCGCTGCTGCAGGCGGAAGTGATCTGCCAGGGTGGCCTGCGGTTTTCCGGTGCTGTCGGAATACGTGGCCCAATCGGCGCGATCCTGGTCCAACCTCATCGCGCGGATGCTCAAGCCGATCTTCCGCTCCGACGGACTCAGCTTGATGATCTTCATCGGGTAGGTCTTCTCCACCTCGAGTTCGATCTTCTCTTCCAGCTGATCGTCGAACTCGGACACATGGATCAGGCCCTCGATCCCCTCGGCCAGTTCCACGAACGCGCCGAAGTTGGTCATCCGGACCACCTTGCCGTCAATCGTGTCGCCCACCTGATGCTGCGAGAAGAACTCGTCCCAGATGTCGGTGGCGAGCTGCTTCAGCCCGAGCGACAACCGCTGGTTCTCGGCGTCGATGTTCAGCACGATCGCCTCGACCTTGTCGCCCTTCTTCAGCACTTCAGACGGGTGCTTGATCCGCTTGCTCCACGACATGTCCGAGATATGGATGAGGCCATCGATATCCTCTTCCACCTCGACGAACGCGCCGAACTCGGTCAGGTTGCGCACCTTGCCAACAATGCGCGCGCCCACCGGGTACCTGGAGGCCAGCTCGTGCCACGGGTTGCTCTCGATCTGCTTGAGGCCGAGCGAGATGCGCCGCGCACTGGGATCCACGCCGAGCACCATGGCTTCGACGGGGTCGCCCTGGTTGAGAATCTTCGACGGATGCTTGACGCGCTTGCTCCACGTCATCTCGGACACGTGGATCAGGCCTTCGACGCCCGGTTCGAGCTCGATGAAGGCCCCGTAGTCGGTCAGGCTCACGACCTTGCCCGACATGCGCGCCCCGACCGGGTACCGGTCGGTCACGTTGCTCCACGGATCCGCCATCAGCTGCTTGTGGCCCAGCGACACGCGCTCGGTCGTTGGGTCGTACTTGAGCACGATGACGTCGATTTCGTCGTTGACCTTGAAGATCTCCGACGGATGGCCCACGCGCCCCCATGACATGTCCGTGATATGGAGCAGGCCGTCGATGCCGCCAAGGTCGATGAAGGCGCCGTAGTCGGTGATGTTCTTCACCGTGCCGCGCAGCACCTTGCCCTCGGCCAGCGTCGCCAGCGTGTACTTCTTCTTCTCGGCGTTCTCTTCTTCGAGCAGGACCTTGCGCGACAACACGATGTTCCCGCGCTTCTTGTTGACCTTGATGACGCGCATCCGGAGTTCCTGGTTCTTCAGGGCATCCAGATTCCGGACGGGGCGCACGTCGACCTGCGAGCCGGGCAGAAACGCCCGGACGCCGATGTCGACGGCCAGACCGCCCTTAATGCGCTCGATGACGCGACCGATGACGACCTTCCGATCCGCGTAGGCCTTCTCGATCTCGTCCCAGATCTTCATCTTTTCCGCTTTTTCGCGGGAAAGAACGACGTAGCCGTCCTTGTCTTCAGTCCGCTCGAGCAGCACGTCGACCAGATCGCCGGGCTGGACGGTGATCTGCCCGGTCTCGTCGAAGAACTCCCCGACCGCGATGACCCCCTCCGACTTGTAGCCGACATCAACGATGACTTCCGACGCGGTCACCTTGAGGACCGTGCCCTTGACGACCTCGCCTTCAGAAATATTCCGGAAGCTCTGGTCGTACAAGTCCAACAGGCGGGCCATCTCCTCGGGATCGACGTCGTCGTCGTGCATCCCCCCCTTTGGCTTCAGCGTCTTGATCGGCTGGGACTTTGATGTCCTGCCGGTCGATTCTCCCGTCTGCACTGCCAGATCCGGGCTGTTCGTACCGTCTTCGTTCGCCATGCCTTGCGCGTCCTCCTGCACTTCGTGAATTGCCGGTCTTGGTGTTCAGTGCCGGCGACTGCAGATGGTGGCCGGGTCGTACCCGATAGCCACAAGCAGTTGAGTTTACGACACTTAGACGATGCGGTCAATCACTTGATTCTGAAGGTGATTCGGGCGCAAAAAGTGATCGGGTCACTGTTTCGCCGATGGGGGCTGAAAAAGTGACCCGATCACTTTTCGGAGGACGACTGACGGACGGCGGATGTCTGCTTCGCTCTGACGATAACCAACACGCGCTCAACGACTTGTTGGATCGGGAGATTCGTCGTGTCGATCGTGGTCGCATCTATTGCCACAGTGAGCGGCGAGGCTTGCCTGGTCCGGTCGTTCTCGTCACGCCGCTGCATCGCCTGGGCGATGTCGGCCAGCACCTGTGTCTGGCTGGACGTGTGGGCCGGGTCGTGCGCCCGGCGCCGCGCCCGCTCTTCCGGAGACGCATCCAGATAGATTTTGACGTCGGCGTTCGGAAACACCACCGTCCCGATATCGCGCCCCTCCATCACGACGCCGTCCGGTTCCGCCATCGCCCGCTGCCTGGCGACCAGGGCTTCGCGCACGCGAGGCAGTCGCGCCACGCGCGTGGTCGCCCGGTCGATCTCCGGCGTACGAATCGCGCGAGACGCATCAGCGGCATCGATCCGGATGTCGCTGCCATCGATGTCGATCGTCGCGATCGCCGCCAGCCGTGCGATCTGATCTTCGTCATCAAGAGGCAGCCCCAGTTGCTCGGCGCGCCAGGCCACCGCGCGATACATCGCGCCCGTGTCAACGTGGCGAATCCCAAGCACGGACGCGACCTCCCGCGCCACCGTGCCTTTGCCTACACCTGAGGGACCGTCAATCGCGATGATCATAATCAGCTCGGGATCCGGGAGTCGGGGTTCGGGACTCGGGAGTCGAGAATGCCGTGAGACATGCGTCGTCCTGGGAACGCCGGGCTCCAGCCCGGCCGTTGTCCTGGCCACGCTGGAGCGTGGCGATCCCGGGAACCCAGTCGAACCGCTTCGGAGCGGCCTTAGGGATGAAGGAATGGGGAGCCTGCCGCCCGAATCCCGAATCCCGAACCCCGATTCCCGAGCTCAGGAGTGTAACATGAGGCCGATGCGTCTCCAGGCCCTTGCCTCCGTCGTCGTCGTGCTGGTAGCCACCACGGCCCTCTCGGCACCGTACGTCCGATCGTACACGCGCGCGGCGGCGGTGTTCGCACGGATGGCCCATCTCGAGGGCCGCGTGACCAACGCGCTCGAGTGGGAACGGGAAGACGTCACGATCGAGATGACGGCCGTTCCGTCGCGCCACGGTGACCTGCGAACCCGGCTCTTCATCCCGGCGCACATCCGGCGGGCGGTCACGTTGATGGCTGGCGTCAACATGCTGGGCATCGAGGAACCGCGGCTGTACGGGCTCGCCTACGAACTGGCCAGCGTCGGTGTGGCGGTCATCACCCCCGACACGCCGGATCTGAAGCGGTTCGACATCACGGCCCGCACCACCGACATGATCGAGGACAGCGCGCTGTGGCTGTCGCGGCAGCGGCGGCTGACGCGGGACGGCCACATCGGCATGGTCGGCATCAGCTTCTCAGGCGGCCTGTCCATCATCGCCGCTGGCCGTCCGGCGCTGCGCGATCGCGTCGATTTCGTATTGTCGTTCGGCGGCCACGGCGACTTCCCGCGCGAGTTGCGGTTCCTCTCCACCGGCAAGGAGCCGGCGCTCTCGACCAATGACGGTGCCGGCGGCCATCACACGGCGACTGGTGAGGTCTACCGGCGCCCTCACGACTACGGGGTGGTCATCATCCTGCTGGATCTCGCCGATCGCCTGGTGCCTTCCGAGCAGGTCGGGCCACTTCGTGAGGCGATTCTCAAGTATCTGCTGGCCGGACACTACGAACTGATCGACAAGCGTCTTGCGAAGGTGACCTTCGACGACGCGCTCAGGCTCGCGGAGGCGCTGCCGGAGCCATCGCGAACATACATGCGGCAGGTGAACGATCGCGACGTCGAGAAACTGGGGCAGCTCGTGGCTCCCCTGCTGGCCTCGCTTGGTGGCGACCCCGGCCTGTCGCCCGAGCGGTCCGCGCCGCCGACCTGCCCGGTCTATCTGCTCCACGGCACCGACGACACGGTGATTCCGTCGATCGAAACGCTGTGGATGGAGCGATACCTCCAGGGCAAGGCGCCTGTGCGGGTCCTGCTGAGCGGCCTGATTACGCATGCCGAGCTCGACCGGCAACAGAACATGCGTGAGGTCTGGCAGCTCGTCGATTTCTTTGCGGCGCTACTGAGGCAATGATGGAACGTCTACAAAAAATCCTGTCGGCCGCCGGTGTGGCGTCGCGTCGCGCCGCCGAGGTCCTGATCACACAAGGCCGCGTCAGCGTCAACGGTAAGACGATTCTGGAACTCGGCACGAAGGCCGACCCTGGCCACGACGACATCCGCGTTGATGACCAGCGGATCCGGATCGCCACCCATCACCGGTACATCCTGCTCAACAAGCCGCGTGGATATGTGACGACGAGAAAGGACCCGGAGCGCCGATCGACGGTCCTCGATCTGCTGCCGGACGTGCGTGAGTACGTGTACCCGGTTGGGCGGCTCGACTACGACTCCGAGGGCCTGGTGCTGCTGACCAACGACGGCGCGCTGGCCGAGCGCATGCTCCACCCGCGTCACGAGGTGGAACGGGAATACCACGCGCGCGTCCGCGGCGTGCCAGACGAGGGGGAGCTCGATCGGCTGCGCCGGGGTGTGACGATCGAAGGCCGCCGGACCTCGCCGGCCGCTGTGAGACTGGTCGAGACGAAGCTTGGCACGCGGGAGGATCAGTCGATGATCTCGATCGTGGTGCACGAAGGGCGCTCGCGCCAGGTGCGGAACATGTGTGAGGCGATTGGGCACCCGGTGGTGCGGTTGCGCCGGGTGCGGTTCGGGTCGATCAGCGACCCGCGCCTGCCGGTTGGTTCGCATCGGGAGCTGACCCGCGGCGAAGTGGAGCGGTTGAAGCAGGCGGCCGGACTCAGTGCACCTTCTCCTCGCCCTTCTCAGCGGCCTCCACAGGGTCCGCCGCCGGGTCTTCCGCCGGCGTCATCTCGTCCGGCGGCATCCCGTCCGGCGGCGACGTCGTCTCGACGGCCTCGTCGCCAGGCACCTCCAGCGGGAGCATCTGATCGGCCGGCATCGGCTCGGAAAGCGCCGTCGCCAGATCGAAGCCGAGCAGGTCGGCCATATCCTCGACCTTCGGGAGGTCGCCGAGGTCGTTGAGCCCGAACCGCATCAGGAATTCGCGGGTCGTCGCGTAGAGGAACGGGCGCCCCACCACCTGCTTGCGCCCGGCGATCTTCACCAGCTTGCGCTCCATCAGCGTCGCCAGCACGCCCGACGTGTTCACGCCTCGAATCTCGGCAATCTCGGTCGAAGTCACCGGCTGGCGATACGCGATGACGGCGAGCGTTTCGAGCGCTTGCACCGACAGCTTGGTGGTTTTGCGTTCGTGGAACAGTCTCCGGACCCACTCATTCAGATCCGTTCTGGTGACGATCTGCATCCCGCCCGCAATCTCGATCAGTTGAAGCCCACCAGGTTGCTCGTAGTCGAGCTTGAGCGCCTCGAGCGCCCGCTGAACGTCCTCATTCGGCTCGCTCGCCAGCACCTTGCACAGCGCCTTCAACGTCAGCGGCTCTGGCGACGCGAAGATCAGCGCTTCGACGATGGCCTTGAGTTCCTCCATTGCCTCTTTCCTGTCAGCATGTCGCGCCAGGTCGACGCCTGCGCTATCCAGCGTTCTCAGCCGCCTTCGGCCGCTTGTACACCCTGATCGTCCCGAACATCCCTGCCTGAAACACCCGCACCAGTCTAAGCCGGATCATTTCGAGCAGAGCCAGAAACGTCACGATCAGCGCGGGACGCGAGTTGACGTCATCGAACAGATCTTCGAACCCGCAGGCTTCAGTTTCCGACAGCCTTCCAAGCAACTGTTCGATCCGATCCTCAATCGAGACCTGCTCGGCGGGCAGCACCAGTCGGGGCCGCTGTTTCGCGCGGTCGAGCACGGCCTTGAAGGCGGCCATCAGGCTGAACAGATCGACCTCGGTCTCGGTCTCATACTCGTCGCCCGCGATGTCGGCGACGCGTTGATCGGGCCGCTGCCACTGCGCGCTGCGCAGCGTCTCCCGCTCGTGGAGCAGGTTGGCGGCGGTCTTGTACTTCTGATACTCGAGCAGCCGGTTGACCAGCGCCTCGCGCGGATCCTCCTCGTCTTCGTCTTGCGAGGGGTCCGGACGCGGCAGCAGCATCCTCGACTTGATGTGGATGAGCGTGGCGGCCAGCACGAGGAACTCACCCGCCAGGTCGAGGTCCAGTTCCTGCATCAGCGCGATGTATTCCACGTACTGCGCGGTGATGATCGCGATGGGAATGTCGTAGATGCTCACCTCGTTCTTCTTGATGAGGTGAATCAGGAGGTCGAGCGGGCCGGAAAAATGCTCCAGGCTGACGCTGTAGGCATCAGGCGACGACTCGAACTCGATCCCCGTGGGAGGCGTTTGCGACATCACCGGTATGCGATCTTCATGGCCTCGCGGACCCGCGCCATCGTCTCGGCGGCAATCGCCCTGGCGCGCCGCGACCCTTCCTCGACGATCTCGCGGACGCGAGATGGGTTGGCCAGCACCTCGGCACGGCGCTGTCTCATCGGCTCGAGCGTTTTCTCGAGCGCCACGATCAGCTTCTTCTTCACCTCGACATCGCCGACCCGGCCGGCCCGGTAACGGGCCTTGAGTTCGTCGACCTCGTCTGTGTCGTCGTTGAACGCGTCGTGGTAGGTGAAGACCGGGTTGCCCTCGACATTGCCCGGAATATCGGCGCGGATCCGCGCGGGATCCGTGTACATCTGCATCACCTTGCGGCTGACGGCGTCGGTATCATCCGCCAGATCGATCGCATTGCCGTAGCTCTTGCTCATTTTCCGGTTGTCGAGTCCCGGCAGCCTCGGAAAACGCGTCAACAGCGGCTGGGGCTCGACGAACACCTCGCCGTAGAACGCGTGGAAGCGCCGCACGACCTCGCGCGAGAGTTCGAGGTGCGGCACCTGGTCCTCGCCCACCGGAACGAAGTGCGCGTTGTACATGATGATGTCCGCCGTCTGCAGCAGCGGATACCCCAGGAAGCCGTACGTCGAAAGATCCTTCTCGGACAGCTGGTCGCGCTGCTCCTTGTAGCTCGGCACGCGCTCGAGCCACGGCACCGGGATGATCATCGAGAGCAGCAGGTGCAGCTCGGCATGTTCCGGCACGAGCGACTGTACGAACATCGTGCAGCGTTCCGGATCAAGGCCCGCCGCAATCCAGTCGGCCACGTTCGAATAGGCGTAGCTGGCCAGATCGTCGGTGGCGGCGTACTCGCTGGTCAGCGCATGCCAGTCGGCCACGAAGTAGAAACTGTCGTACTGCTCCTGCAGCGGCACCCAGTTGCGCAAGGCGCCAACCAGGTGGCCCAGGTGCAGACGGCCGGTTGGCCGCATCCCGGAGACGACGCGAGCTTTGGCAGAGGACACGGGGTTCACCTATACCCTTCGGCTCAGTTGTGTTGCGCAACGCGTGGCACGTTCGCAGCCGTCAAGTGAGCTCAGGGTCTACGACAAGGAGATTCAGGCTAACACGAAACCAGGCATCAGCCGCGTGCGAAGTGGGCCAGCACGGCGTCGGCGGCCCTCGCGCCAACCACCGCGCACAGATCTTCGCGACTGGCACGGCGTACGCCGGCGGCACTGCCGAACGTCCTCAGCAGCGCGTTTCGGCGCCGGGGCCCGATGCCGGCGATGTCGTCGAGTTCGGAGCGCAGGTCGCGTGTGCGCCTGGCATGGCGGTGAAACGACACGGCAACACGATGGGCCTCGTCGCGGATCCGTCGAAGCAACAGCAAGGTCGGGTGGTCGACATCAAGCGCGATTGGCTCAGGCCGATCGCGCGTGACGATCAACTCCTCCTTCTTGGCGAGGCCGGCGGCGACCAGGTTCCCGAGACCCAGCGACTCGAGGGCCTCGTAGGCCGATTCGACCTGTCCGCGGCCGCCGTCGACCAGAACGAGATCCGGAAACGGACCTCCGCGCGCGAGAAGCCCCTGGTACCGTCGCAGCACGACCTCGCGCATGGCCGCGCAGTCGTCCGGCTTGGCCGGTGCGGCCGATGCCGCTCCCCTGACGCGGAACTTCCGGTACTCGCTCCGCCGCATCCGTCCGTCCTCGCAGACGACCAGCGACGCCACGGTCTCCGCGCCTTGCAACGTCGAGATATCGATGCACTCGATCCGCCGGGGAAACGCCGGCAAGCTGAGAATGGCGCGCAGGCTCTCCAACGCCTCGTAGTTGGCGACCGCGCCCCCGCTGAACCTGGATTGATACGCCATCGACGCGTTACGCGTGGCGAGATCGAGCAGGCCGCGCCGGTCCTGGCTTCGCGGGACGGCAATGGTCACGCGGCGGCCCGCGCGGGCGCTCAGCCACGACTCGAGCGCGTCGCCATCGTCGGGCCGCCCGGCCACATGGATCTCCGGCGGAATGTCGTGCCCCTGGTAGAACTGGCCGAGCGCGGCACCCAGGACATTCTGCTCGGGTTCGTCGCCACCGGCGTCGGGTTCGGCGACCAGCTCGACGCGCTCGATCACCCGGCCGTTCCGCATCTGGAACACCTGGATGATCGTGCCGGACGGCCCCGACTTGAGGCCGAACGCGTCGCGGTCGCCGAGTGTCGGCGTGGCCATCTTCTGCTGGCGGTCCCGCAGCGTCTCGAGCGTGTGAATCGCGTCACGCAGGTGCGCAGCCTGCTCGAACGACTCACCCTCGGCGGCCTCGTGCATCTCGGTCGTCAGACGGCCGATCAGTTCGTCGGTGCGGCCCTCGAACAGGAGGCGGGTTCTGACCACCGCCGCCGCGTACTGCTCAGCGGTGCACAACGTCTCGACGCACGGCGCGAGGCACCGGCCGATGTCGAACTCGAGACACGCGCGGCCCCGGGCACCGGTGATGTGTTCCTGGCAGGATCGGATCCCGAACACGCGGTGGGTCAGCCTCATGGTCTTGCGAGCGAGACTCGCCGGCATAAACGGTCCGGCGTACACATCGCCGTCCCGTTCGACGCGCCGCGCCACCAGCACGCGAGGAAACGACTCGGTGGTGGTCAGTTTCAGGTAGGGGTAGTTCTTGTCGTCGCGCAACAGGATGTTGAAGCGCGGCAGCCGCTGCTTGATCAGGTTGTTCTCGAGTGCCAGCGCCTCGACGACTGAATCGGTCACGACCACGTCGACGTGATCGACCTCATCGAGAAGCCGGTCGTGCCTCGGCGACGCGCCCCTGGCCCCGAGATAGCTGCTGACGCGGTCGCGCAGATGCGCCGCCTTGCCGACGTAGAGCGTCTGACCGTCGCGACCGAGGAACACGTACACACCCGGTTGCTCGGGCAGGCGGGCAATCTGATGCTTGAGGTCCTCAATAGGCATGGAATAAGATGTCGCGACTCGTTTCTTCGGCCCGAGCTCTCTTGATTATACGAAAGCCATGACCTTTACGGGTTCCATCGGTTTCGTCTTCAACTTTCCGCTCCGCGCGATCATCTGGGCATGCGTGAAGCTGGGCATCCACCCGAACGTCCTGACCATCACGGGCGTCCTCATCAACGTCGTCGCCGCGTGGGAACTGGCATTCGGCCATCTCTTTTCCGCCGGCTGGTGGATGGTTGCGGCCAACATGTTCGATTACATCGACGGCAAGGTCGCCCACGAGGCGGGCGTGGCCAGCGAGTTCGGCGGGTTCTGGGACTCGGTGATGGACCGGTTCTCGGACATTTCGCTCTTTATCGGCCTGATCGCGCTCTACAACGAGCGCGGGACCGGCCATGGCGACTACGTGCTGATTACGTCGCTGGCGATGATGTTCTCGGTCCTGACCAGCTACACGCGGGCGCGCGCCGAGTCGCTGGTCGAGAAGTGCAAGGTCGGCTTCATGGAACGGCCCGAACGGATCGTGCTGTTCATGATTGGCGCGTTTACGAACCGGATGGCCGCAGTCCTGTGGGTGATCCTGGTCCTGTCGATCGTCACCGTGCTGGCTCGGATCTACTTCACCTGGCGGGAATTGAAGGCGGGGCGCAGCCTGGCGGCGGTCAAGGCCGGCACGGCGCCATCGCCGATTCCGTCAACACAGATGGGGACGGTCCAGAAGGTGATGACGCTGCCAGTGCTGATTGTCTGGCGGGGACTGTTCTGGACCTACGAGCGGGCCACCTGGCAGTACGACATCATGGTGATCACGATCCTCATGTTCGTGTGGGGCACGCCGGCGCGGTTCCTCGGCGATCCGACGGCGCTCGACGGCATCGGCCTCTTCCAGTGGATCCTCGGGCTGAAATAGGTGTTGCCGGGTCTGAAGACCCGGCCTCCAGTTCTAATATCCCGGCCTGCACTTCTTGCTCCTTGCATCTTCCCCCCACCTCTACACGTCTTCCCGCTCATCGTGTCCGCCGAGATCGAGCGGCGGGTGCTGGAAGTGGAGGTCGTGCGCCTTGATGTGGTCGCGCAGCAGCCGGCGCGCTTCGCCATAGTGCTCCGGCGGGACGCTGAGACGGCCGGCCCGTTGCTGGTGTCCGGCCACGACGACGATCGCGGGCGTCGGGTCTTCTCGCCATGTCAGCCCGGTGACGTCGCCGTATTTCACGAATCTCCGCTCGAGCCAGAGACCGTCCCGGTAGAACCCGCGCTCGACCCGGAAGCTCAGCGGGTAGACGATGCCGTAGTAGGCGAACATCATCACCTCGCCGAACACCTGGCCGAGCAACCAGTGGAGCACGAGGAGTTTGTAGAGGATCACGAGGCCGAGACCGACGGCGATCCATTTTGACAGCGCGAAGGTCCTGGGCCTGGGCACCACCCAGGTCAGCAGCGCGTTGGGTCGCCGCCGCCGGAACGCCAGGTAATCGTTGAGCAGGACCAGGTTGGCGGCCAGGAATCCGAGGCCAAACAGCAGCAGCAGCGCGCCGAGGGGATTCGCCACCAGTTTCCCCGTCCGCGATCGCTAGGCCGTCCTGGGTTTGTCGCCGCCCGCCAGCGACGGGTCGAAGCACCGGCGGCAACGCGCCTCATAGGTGCCCTGCGAGCCCAGCAGCAGGCGGTCGCTGCTGGCGACCAACCGCTGCGTATGATTGGCCGGGTTGCCGCAGACCATGCAGATGGCGAGCGTCTTGGTGATGTACTCCGCGATCGCCAGCAACTGCGGCATCGGTTCGAACGGCTTGCCGAGATAATCCTGGTCGAGACCCGCGACAATCACCCGCTTGCCGCGACTGGCGAGCGTGTTGCAAACCGCCGGCAGCTCGGCATCGAAGAACTGTCCTTCGTCGATCCCCACGACCTCGGTGTTGTCGTCCACCATCTGCAACAGTTCGTTGGAGCTCAAGACGTTTCTCGACTGGATGCGCATCTCGCTGTGCGAGACGATTTCGTCCTCGCTGAACCGGCTGTCGAATTTCGGCTTGAAGATCTGGACCTTCTGGCGGGCGATCTGCGCGCGACGGAGGCGGCGGATGAGCTCCTCGCTCTTCCCGCTGAACATGCTGCCGCAGACGACCTCGATCCAGCCCGTATGGCGCGTGCGTTCGATATCCATGGACAATCCAGGGATTGGGGATTGGCACGAGAGTGTCTCCCTAATCCCTAACCCCTAATCGCTAACCCCTAATGCCTACACCCGGGCCTGATACTCGCCCGTCTCGGTATTGACCCGAATCCGGTCGCCAATCGTCACAAACGGCGGCACCGACACGACCAGGCCCGTCTCGAGCGTCGCCGGCTTCAACTGTGCACTCGCGGTCGCCCCCTTGATGGCCGGCGCCGTGTCCTTGACCGCCAGGTCCACCGTCTGCGGCAACTCGATCCCCACCGGTTCGGCTCCGTAGAACTCGACCTTGATGGTCGACTCCGGCACGAGGTAGCCAATCATCTCGCCCAACACTTCGTCGGAGAGCGTGATCTGGTCGTAGGTGCTCGTGTCCATGAAGTGGTGACCGCCCGCGTCGCTGTACATGTACTGCATTTCGAGTTCGTCAAGCGTCGCCCGCTGGATGGTATCTTCCGACCGCAGCCGTTGTTCCACCTGCGCCCCGTTGCGCAGGTTGCGCATCTTGACGCGAACAAAACCGCGGAGGTTGCCGGGCGTGACGTGCTGCAACTCGAGGATCCTCAACAGGTCGCCCTCCAGTTGGATGAGCATGCCTTTTCTGAGACGCGTGGCCTGAATGGCACTCATGATGTCAACTGCTGTCCTGTTGGCCTTCGCAGCCCGTAGACGCCCTTGCAGGCGAGTTTTGCCCTCGTACAGACCGTCGATCGTAGCACATCTGGTTGGGCCCAACCAAACATGCTAGCATGCGATTCGTGGCCTTTTCTCGCTGGGATCCGCTCCATGATCTGCTCGCGCTGCACGAACGGCTGAACCGTCTGGGATCGGAGGAGGCGCCCGGCTGGACGCCAGCCGTCGACCTGTACGAAACGGCCGACCGCTTCGTCGTCAGCGTCGAACTGCCCAGCCTGAACCGCGACGACATCCGCATCGATGCCCAGGAGCAGACGCTCGTCATCCGTGGCGAGCGGCCTTGCCAGACGCCGGGTGACGCCCGGTTCCTGCGGGTCGAACGGGGACATGGCGCGTTCGTGCGTTCCTTCTCGCTCCCCCAGCCTGTTCGGGCCGGGGAGATCTCGGCGGAATTCCGCAACGGCGTCCTCACGGTGCTCGTGCCCAAGGTGCTTCCGCAGACTCGTCGCATTAAGGTCGACTGACTGCCATGAAACGACTGTTGTTCGCCATCCTCACTATCAGTGTTGGTTTCGCGGCCGGGCTGGTCGTCACGGGCCGCCTGCACATCGCCCAAACGAGTACGGCCGCGCCGACGGCCGGCGATCAGGTTGGCACCAACGCGACACAGGTCACTGCGACCGGACGCACCACGGCGGGGCTCCCGGACTTCACGGGCGTTGCGGCCGGCACCGTCGGCGCTGTGACGAACATCTCGTCGCAGCAAGTCGTCCGGACGTCGAATTCGCCGTTCGCCAATGATCCGTTCTTCCGCTATTTCTTTGGCGACGATTCCGAGATGTTCGGCGGACGCGACCGGCGGGAAACCAGTCTCGGGTCCGGAGTGGTCGTGTCATCAGACGGCTACGTCCTCACGAACAACCATGTCGTCGGCGACAACACCGCTGAGATCACGGTGTCGCTGGCCGACAAGCGCGAAATGCGCGCGCGGGTGGTCGGCACCGATCCGCTCACCGACATCGCGCTATTGAAGATCAACGCGACCGGGCTGCCGGTGGTGCCCTGGGGCGATTCGTCGAAGCTGAAAGTGGCCGAGTGGGTCTTGGCGATTGGCAATCCCTTTCAGCTGAGCCAGACGGTGACGCTCGGCATCGTCAGCGCGATCGGCCGGACCAACGTCGGCGTCGCGGCGTACGAGGACTTCATCCAGACCGACGCGGCCATCAATCCCGGGAATTCCGGAGGGGCGCTCATCAATGCGCGGGGCGAATTGATCGGCATCAATACCGCCATCTACAGTCAGAGCGGCGGCTACCAGGGTATCGGCTTTGCGGTGCCGTCGAACCTGGCCCGTCGCGTGATGAACGATCTCATCAAGTACGGATCGGTGCGCCGCGGATCGATCGGTTCGGTTGAGGTCCTCTCGCTCACCTCGCAGCTTGCCGAACAGTTGGGCATCTCAATTGGCAAGGGTGTACTCGTCAACCGGATGGCCCGGAACTCGTCCGCCTACGACGCCGGCATCAGACCGGGGGACGTGATCGTGACCGTGAACGGCAAGGACATGATCGACGACTCGCAGTGGGTCAGGGTCGTCGCCGACGCCCCAATCGGGAGCACGATTACGATCGGCGCCATTCGCGACGGTAGGAAGGTGGAATTCCGCGTGCCCGTCCAGGCGATGTCAACGGGTAGCCGCCCGGCGGGCCGACGTTGAGCTGGAGCACGTGATGTATCGCGCCCGGGTACCGGACACGCAGGGATTGCCGATGGCCAAGCATCGCCACGGCCTGTCGGTGCCAACGCGAATCCCAATCCGCGCACTCCACCCGATATCGTGAATCGTCTTCCCGCGATCCTCGATCCACAACGTCGCACGCGCTGACCTCGCCAGGTCGACCCGGTTGTCGTCCAGCGTAATCCCCATGGCACACGTCAGGTTCCCAGGGCCCCGGCACAACTCGTGTGTGGAAACATCCGGCCCGCTGACTCGCCGGCTTTGGCGCCGACGTATGTGCATGAGTTCGATCCCCGACACGGGCTCGAGGGCACGAATCAGCACGGCAGCCGGAGCCCCGGCCTCTTCGGTGACCGCATTCACGAGATAGTGCATGCCGTAGTTCAAGTAGACATAGGCATGGCCCGGCTCGCCATAGAGCGGCTCGTTACGAGGCGTCGGACCTGGTGCGGCGTGGCAGGCGGGATCGGATTCCCCGATGTAGGCCTCGGTTTCGACGATGAACCCGCTCGTCAGACCATCACCCGATCGATGGACCAGCAGCTTGCCGAGCAGGTCTCGGGCGACGTCGAGGGTCGGCCGCCGGTAGAAGGACCGCGGCAGCACGCGGTCGCGTTGACCCCGACTGGTCACGGCGTCCTGGGAACCCCGGGCTTACGAATCATCAGCCGCTTCTGCGATCGCAGCGAGGCTGCCGCCACGGTTCTGTCGCGATCGCGGGCCAGCATGTCGAGCGCCGGCAACGTCGCAACACTCCCGATGATGCCCAGCACCTCGGCGACGCCCGCACGCACCCTGGCATCACGGTAGGATGCGGCTCCGCCAAGCGACGGCGCGATGGCGGAGCCGAGTTCCACCAGGTAAGCGAACGCGTTCTCCTCGAGATCGGCGCGGCCGAACCCGTCGATGATCGCGCTGAGATCGCTGAAGTCGCCGATGCGGGCCCGGGCAAACGCGGCGGCCTGGCGAACCACGGGCGATCGGTCGGCCGCGGCGCGGGTCAGCAACGCGTTGAGGGCGGCGCGGTCGCCAATCCTGGCCGTGCCTTCGAGCGCGATCCGGCGAAGTTCCTCGTCATTCACCTCAAAGGCGCTCGCAAACTGACTCACACTCGACGGATGCGCGATGTGAGCCAGGGCGTTGAGCGACGCCAGGCCGAGCTTGTCCCGCTTGTAGTATCCGCAGAAGTCGACCAGCGACCGCACGGCGCGGTCGTACCGCAGCGCACCAAGCGCATTGATGGACGACAGGCGAACCAGTTCGTCCGGATCGTTCATGGCCACGATGAGCAGGTCGCCCACCTCCGCGCGCTGGGCGAGCCATTCCTGATTGGCCTTTTCGTCGCGAAGCGCCGACTCGTACAGCCTGCCCAGCACGTGGATCGACGCGGCTCGCAGCGCTGGATCAGGATCCTTCATGGCAGCCAGCAGCCGCGACACCACACCCTTGGCATCAGGGAACTGACCGCGCTTGACGAGCGACGGCCCAAGCACTCCAACCGCGTACATCGCGTCGAACCGGACTCGCGGCGTCGAGGACGCGATCCCGCTCACCAGCGCCGTCATGACGGATGCCTGAGGCACGTTGGCCACGGTCGCACCGGGCCCCTGCACGAACGCCAGCAACGGAAGTCTGGCGTCCTTCGACTTGACGATCCGGTTCGCGACCGCCCGCGTGTAGCCTTCGTCGGCGAGGAACAACGACACTTCGGTTGCGATCGCCTGGGCCTGGACGTCGGCCACCGGGTCGCTGATCAACGCGGCCACAGGCGCCACCGCATCGATGTAGCCGGCACCGGCCAGCAGGCCCAGCGCGTCGATCCGGACCTTCGCGTCCGGAGACTTCAGCCGCGCGACCACATCCTCGTACGCGATCTCCTGACCGCGAACGGGCTGTCCCATGCCACCGGCCATGATCGCCACCAGCGCCACGACTGCCGACCGGGATTGCACCGTGCGTCTCATGCCACGCTCCCTGTTTCCCACCCACGCGGCTCGCCGGTCAGCACGGGCCGCAGGAATCGCCCCGTATGCGACCCCTCGTGCGCCGCGATCTGCTCGGGCGTGCCTGTCACCACGATCTGGCCTCCCCGGTCGCCGCCTTCGGGACCGAGGTCAATCACATGATCCGCTGTCTTGATGACATCGAGGTTGTGCTCGATCACGAGCAGCGAATGTCCAGCCTGCAGCAGTCGCCGGAACGCCGCGAGCAACTTCGCGATGTCGTCAAAGTGTAACCCCGTCGTGGGTTCGTCGAGAATGTACAGGAGCCGCTCGCCGCCCGACACGGCCAGATGCGCCGCGATCTTGATCCGTTGCGCCTCACCGCCCGAGAGCGTCGTCGCCGGCTGCCCCAGCCGCACGTAGCCGAGTCCAATCTCGTCGAGCACCTGCAGGCGGCGCAGCACCTTGGGAGAGGCGCTGAAAAACGACAGCGCCTCGCGGACGGTCAGGTCGAGCACCTGGTGCACGTTCTTGTTCCGGTACCGGACATCGAGCACCTGGGGCTTGAACCGCTTGCCGTCGCAGACGTCGCACGGCACGAAGACATCGGCCAGAAACTGCATCTCGACCCGCACCTGGCCCTCGCCCTCGCACGCCTCGCACCGCCCGCCCGGCACGTTGAAGGAGAAATGGCTCGCCGTCAGGCCGTTGGCCCGGGCGTCCTTGGTCGACGCGAAGAGTTCGCGGATCGGATCAAACGCCTTCAGGTACGTCACCGGATTTGACCGCGGGGTCCGTCCGATCGGCGTCTGGTCCACCAACACGACGTCGGTGATGAACTCAGCGCCTTCGAGTTTCCGGTGCGCGCCGACCTTGCGTTCGGTTCCGCCCTTCAGCCGCTTGATGGCCGGGTAGATGATGTCGTGCACCAGCGTCGATTTGCCCGACCCGCTGACACCGGTCACCACGGTCAGCGTATTGAGCGGAATCTCCACGTCGATGCCGCGGAGATTGTGCTCGGCGGCCCCCAACACCCGCAGGCGCTGCCCGGTGCCGCGCCGGCGTTGCGAGGGCACCTGGATGGACAATTCGCCCCGCAGGTACTTCGCGGTCAGCGATCGCGTCTCCTTCATCAACCCCTCGAGCGCGCCGTTGTAGATGATGCGCCCGCCCTGCTCGCCGGCCCCCAGACCCAGGTCGACGATGTGGTCACCCATACGGATCATGTCGGCGTCGTGTTCGACCACGAGCACGGTGTTGCCCTGGTCACGCAGCGCGCGCAGGATGTCGATGAGCCGCTGGTTGTCGCGCGGGTGCAGGCCAACCGACGGCTCGTCGAGCACGTACAGCGTGCCCACCAATGCCGACCCCAGCGATGTCGCCAGGTTGATGCGCTGCGCCTCGCCGCCCGACAGCGTTGACGAGAGCCGGTCCAGCGTGAGGTAGTCGAGGCCGACGTCGCTCAGGAATCTCAGTCGCCGCCTGATCTCGCCGAGCAGCTTGTCGGCAATCGCCGCGTCCTTTTCGCCAAGCGCCAGTCGGCTGAAGAACCGCTGCGCCTCGCTCACCGTCAGCGCGCAGACGGCATCGATCGTCTCGCCGCCGACCCGAACGTCTCTCGCTTCGCGGCGCAGGCGCGTGCCGGCGCAGTCGTGACAGATCTGATAGCCCCGATACCGGCTGAGGAAGACGCGGACGTGGACTTTGTACTTCTTGCGCTCCAGCCACGCAAAGAAGCCCCGAATGCCGGTGTACTCGTCGCCGTCGCCTTCGATGACGATCCGCCGCTCCGCATCTGTCAATTCCTGCCACGCGATATCGAGACGGACGCTGCCCTTGCGGACCGCCCGCTTCAGATCTGCCAGGTACGAACGGTAGTGCGGCTTGCTCCACGGCTCGATCGCGTTGCGGTTGATCGATCGTGTTGGATCCGGCACGACCAGGCCCATGTCGACCTCGACGATGTTGCCGAAACCGTGACACGTCCCGCACGCGCCGTACGGATTGTTGAACGAGAAGAGGCGCGGCTGAGGAGTTTCGTACGGGATACCACACGACCGGCACTCGAATCGCTCGCTGAACACGTGGATCCGCGCGTTCGATGCGACGCTGGCTTCGATGGCGAATGCCGCCCCTCCGCCTTCGGTATACGCGGTCTCAATCGAATCGGTCAGGCGGCTCTCGACACCGGGTTCGATCGTGACGCGATCAACGACCACCCGCAGCTCCGTGCGGCCTGCCAGCGAGGCCGCGTCGATGGCGTCGAACGACATCGCCTGATCGCCGACCACCAGGCGCCCGAAGCCCTTCTTGCGCAGCACGTCCAGCGTCGCGGCAATCGCATCGTGACCATTGCCTGAGCGACCTGCGCCATTCCCGCCCGCCGGAGGTTTCCGAGACTCGCGTGCCGACCTTCGCGACGCCCCGACACGCGCCGGCTCCTCTGCCGCCGACTCCCCAATCTCGTCGACCACCTCGCTGCCGTTGGCCTGCTCGTCGCCTCCGGCGCCCACCGCCAACACAGGCAGATCAAACCCCAGCACCAGGCGCGTGCCGTCCGGCAGTTGCGCCAGCCTCCGCGCCACGACTTCGGCCGTCTCGCGCGTCACCTCCTGCCCGCACTGGCGGCACATGGTGCGGCCGACCCGCGCAAACAGGAGCCGCAGGTAGTCGTGAATCTCGGTCGTCGTGCTGACCGTCGAGCGAGGATTGCGAATCGAGTTCTTCTGGCGGATGGCGATCGCCGGCGACACGCCGTCAATGGCGTCGACGTCGGGCTTCTCCATCCTCTCGAGAAACTGGCGCGCGTATGCCGACAACGACTCGACGTATCGGCGCTGTCCCTCTGCGTAGATGGTGTCGAAGGCGAGCGACGACTTGCCGGATCCGCTGACGCCAGTCAGGATCACCAGCTTGCCCGACGGCAGCGTCAGGTCAACGTTCTTCAGGTTGTGCGTGCGAGCCCCCCGAATGACGATGTCGCTCGCGTCGGAGGTCGGAGTGTCTGGCATGTCCGCGGTCGTGTTCCCGGAGTACCTCGGCCGGCTGGCCCTGACGTCGCTTCATCCCCCGAAGTACGGGGGCACGGCCCACTGCGCGGCCTGTCGGGGAAACTCTAAATAATCCATAGTAGCACGGGCGGGCGCGATGAATCGCACCCCTACCGGCGGGCGGCCACGGGGGGCCGCCCCTACGGAGGATCTATGGTGGTCGTGGTTGCCCCAGCGCGAAGTCGCGGCTAGCGTAGGCCGACGGCCTGGACGGCGCCGACCGCGGCGAGGTTGACGACGTCCTGCACGCTGCTGCCGTATTGCAGCAACTGGACCGGCAGCCGCGTACCGGTCAGCACGGGTCCCACGACGACCGCCTCGCCGACGTGCTGCAGCAGATGCAACGCCAGGTTCCCCGACTGGAGGTCCGGGAAGATGAGGACGTTCGCGTCCTTCTCCAGATCAGAGAACCGGAAATGCGTGCGCCGGATCTCGCCGCTGACCGCCGTCGCAAGCTGCATCTCGCCATCCACCGCCAGCCCCGGCTCCTGGGCCTTGAGCATCTCGGTTGCGCGCCTGACCTTGCGCGTCAGCGGATGATCCACGGCGCCGAAGTTCGAAAACGACAGCATCGCCACGCGGGGCTCGATGCCAAGCAACCGCACCATGCGCGCCGTCAGCAACCCGGTCTCGGCGAGTGCCTCGTCGGACGGGTCGATGTTGACCGCGCAATCCGCCAGGAAGTACACGTCGCGCGGCAGCAGCGCCATGTAGTAGCTCGAGATGCGCCTGACGCCGGGCGCGGTGCCGATGGTTTCGAGCAGGATGCGCAACGAGTCGGCATAGTGATGCTCGATGCCCGAGACCAGCATGTCAGCATCACCGCAGGCCAGCATCATCGCGCCGAAGTACTCCGGTCGCCGAAGGCGCTGCTCCGCGGCCGGCTGCATCACGCCGCGGCGGCGCCGGAGCCGGACGTACTCCGCGACGTAGGCATCGCGCCGCTGACTGCGTGTCGGGTCCACACACGTCAGGCCAGATGGATCCACGCCGAGCCGCGCGATGCCTGATCGGATCTCCGCCTCATCGCCGAGCAGGACGGGTCTCGAGATGCCTTCGTCCGCCAGGATCGCGGCCGCCCGCTGAATCGTCTCGCTCGTGCCGTCGGCAAAGACAATCCGCTGAGGCACCTGGCGCGCCTTGACCATGAGCCGGCGTAGCGTCTCACGTCCGGTGCCGATGCGGACAGTCAGGCTCTCCTGGTAGGACGCGGTCTCCACGGGTCGCCGGGCCACGCCCTCTTCCATGGCGCAACGGGCGACGGCCGCCGACTCCCGCTCAAGAATGCGGGGATCAATGGGCTTGGGCAGCAGGTACTCCGGGCCAAAGCTGAAGCGCTCATACCCGCAGGCGCGGCTCACCTCGTCGACCACATCCTCGCGGGCGAGATCCGCCAACGCATGCGCGGCGGCCATCAGCATGCCGTCGGTGATGCGCACGGCGCGCACATCGAGGGCTCCGCGGAAGATGTACGGGTAGCTCAGATGATCCACGATCGCGTTCGGATACTGCGTGAGACCTGTTGCGACGATCGCATCGCGCCGGCTGGCGCGGGCGTCCTCGTAGCCAATCTCAGGCACCGGTGCCGCCAGCGCACACACAATCGGAAACCGCGCCATCGACTGAATCATCTCAGACGTCACGATGCCGCCGGTCGAGGCTCCTACAAATACGTCGGCTCCCCGCAGCCCGTCGGTCAGGCGGCCAGGAGCATCGCGGACCGCAAATTGGCGCTGATGCCGGCTGAGATCGTCGCGGTCCGGGTGCACGAGGCCGTTGACGTCGTAGAGCCAGAGCAACTCGGGCGAGGCGCCCATCAGCGCAAACATCCGGGCACACCCGACGCCGACCGTGCCCGCGCCGGAAATCACGATGCGACACGCCGCAATCGACTTCTCGGCCAGGTCGAGGGCGTTCACGAGCGCCGCTGCAGCCACCACGGCCGTGCTCTGCAGGTTTTCGTGCATCACGGGAATCCGCAGGGTGTCGCGGAGCCGCTCGTAGATGTCGAGTCCCTCGGGCGCCCGCAGATCCTTGAGGTTGATGCCACCAAACGTCGGCTCGAGCATCTGGACGGTCTGGACGAATCGATCGGGGTCGCGTGTGTCCAGTTCGAGGTCGAAACCGTCGAGATCGGCGAGGCGCTTCAACAACACCGCGGCCCCTTCGAGCATGGGTTTGGCGGCAAGCGGTCCAACATCGCCAAGCCCCGGGACGGCCGATCCGTTGGTGACGATGCCCACCAGATTGCCGCGCGCGGTATACCGGAAGACGGCATCGGGGTCAGCAGCAATGGCCTCGCACGGAAAAGCGGCGCCTGGCAGCGCCGCCAGGCGCATGTCGCGTGCCGTCAGGCAGGGCTTGATCGCACGGGTCTCGATCTTCCCGGGCCGGTCCCCTTCGTGGTAGGCGAGCGCTTCGTCGCGACGGATCATGGCAGGACCTCCAGGTGGCGAGCCCCGCCCGCCAGCGGAAACCGTTCGATCGTCTCGGTCCAGACGGCCAACGAGGCTGGCATCGGCCGTACCTGCAGGACGCGCAGGTGCGCGTCCTCGAATCCGAACTCGATGTCGAGCGGGTGGCCGTACGCCCGTTCGAGACGCGTGGCCATCCCGACCAGCGCCAGCAGCTCCGGGTACTCGAGCGCGGGACGCAAACGCTGGTGCGCGAGTGTGCCGACCCGCACGGTACCGTGCCCGCACCGGGCGTCAAAGATGACTCTCTCGCGCTTGTCGGCGACCATGTAACGGAACCGGAACATTCCATCCGGCGACTCAGTCTTCACGACGACGATGTGATCGGCCGACACCACGCCCGACACGATCCCCTCGCCGAGACCGAGCACGACGTTGATGACCATCTCGCGCGGACGCGCATCGGCGGCGTTGATGGTCTGGAGCACGCCCGACACGCGCGACGGCACCATGCGCTGCACCACCACGCCGCATCGCGGCCAGTCCAGCCCCGACACGCGGTTCACCGACGTGCGCTCGGCCGCTCGTCCCGCGATCGCGCGCTCGGCCCAGAGGCCGCTCCACACAAGCTTGACGTGCTCGACGACCGCCTGCTCGCCACGCACGAACAGGAACGTCTCGAACTGGCCAGCCCGGGTCGCCTGTTCCGTGTCCTCGTCCAGCGCGGACGAGCGAACAGCGACGTGGCAATCCGGGCCGAGCGCCCGATACGCCTGGACGATGTCGCTCACCAGATCAGCAGGCATCTCGACTCGCGTCCAGAAGGCGCGAATGGCCGCCGCTTGTCCATCCGCGCCGATGCCCGAATCGCGGAGGATCGCGTCGATCGTCTGGCGTCCGGATGGGCCCGTGGCCGCCTGGAACGCCGACACGGTTACCGCAAACCAGTCAGGCACGACGCCCTCGCCGAGGATCCTGGCGATTTCGGCGAGGTTGGCGGCCTTGGCGCCCGCGACGCGTTCGAGTTCCAGGCCGCCATCGCCCGCGGTGACGATGAGCCGGGACCCGAGCGCGGATCGATCATCGGCCCGCTCCGGTGCCAACAAACGAGTCTGCTGGTGATTGAGTCCGACGACCGCGCCGAGCCGCCGCAGTTGCGCCAGTCGCGGCCGCCATCCGCCCGAGCCCGCGCCGGAAGCGAGGCTACCGGCCAACTGGTCTCGCAGATCGCACAGCCGCGCGCGGGCCATGTCGTCGACATCATGCCCGTCGCCCGTCCCCACGACGCCCGCGTCCAGGCCGCCGCTGTCGAGGGCCGCCGTCACCCGCATCAGCGTGTCCTGAAGGCGGACGACCTTGAGCCTCAACGCGAGGACATCGTGGCAGGTCGTGCACGAGGGGACGAGCGAGACCGCCTGCTCACGCGCCTCACGGATGCGGCTCGCCAGCCGCCCCGTCGTCTGCTGGATGGCCATCCGCGCAGCGTCGCCGCCATCGCGATTCTCAGCGAGCAATCGCAACAGGGCCACGCCATCGTGCACCGTGCTCGCGGTCTCGGATCCGGCGAGTTGGCCCAGCAGTTCTTCGACCGCATACCGCGCGAGGCCCGGCACTGACACGCGTCTGATCGACTTCTCGAGTTGGTGGCGCGCCCGGAGGTGGTGACCACGCGCCAGCAGCACGGCATCCAGGTCGGTGGCCTGGGCGAGGCACCGGGTCGCGGCCGCGTGTTCTCTCAGGGATTCGTGCAGGGCGAGCGCGACCGCATCGTGACCGAGCACGGTCAGCGTGCCCTGGTCGGCGTCGAGCACGACGAGGTCGCCATCGAGAATCCTCCCTTCGACGTCGCGGAGATGATGGCGTTCGGTCAGACGATACCCATACCGCTCGGATTCACGTTCTTCATACTCGAGCGTCGTGAACGCCAGCGCATCGTCGCCCTTTGGTAGCCGGGTCCACGTTCCGTCAATGATCAACGCCGGTTTGCCGGATTCCACAGCCAGCAGGCCGAGATGAC
The DNA here is from genome assembly GCA_026393675.1 of Acidobacteriota bacterium. Classification (NCBI taxonomy): domain Bacteria; kingdom Pseudomonadati; phylum Acidobacteriota; species Acidobacteriota bacterium. Next base: position 178,939 of record JAPKZQ010000046.1, read on the forward strand.
TCAGGACGCCCCCACCGGTGGCCACGACCCCGGCCGCCTGAAACAGACACGGCGCGTCGTTGGGGCCGAGGCGTGCGGCCAGCAGAATGGCACCGTCCAGATCCTCGCGCCGACGACCGGAGGCTCCGAGGCGGGCCAGTCCGGCCGCGCGGCCAGGGGACGCACTGACGCCTGAGACCACCTGCTCAGTCGCGAGCGGCCGCCCACGGGCCACGGATCGCGGCACACGGAACAACCGCCGCACGTGCTCCGCGGTCGTCACCGGATCGACGCCCGACCTGTCAGGCGTCGATCCCAGGATGTTCGACCGGCGCAGTCGGTCCAGCACCAGCTCGATGTCGTAGCGAGCGTTGTCCTCCCACGGCGCGTCGGCATGGCTTCGTCGTCTCCACAGGCACCCGTCGAGCGCGGCGCACGCCATGCGCGGCATCCCTGTGGCATCGCGAAGGACGTACATCGTGAGATCGTCTGCCCCCAGCCGTACCCGGGCCTGTTGAACGTCGTATCCGTTGATGGTTCCGGTCGTCTTGAAGCCGACGTGCCGTTCGAGCAGCGGGACCACGTGCGCGAGGTGCGCCGAACGGGCCACCAGATCAGGATCGGATTCGAGAATCGCGGCCAGACGATCCACCTCGTGGATCCGCTCGAACACGCGGTTCGGTCGCCGCGCAAGGCCCGCGGGCGTCTCGTGAATTTCACCGCGTGCGAGCGCAGCCCGCAGCGGGCCGAGGACGCGTGCATCGAAGGGCACCTGTCCGGCGAGATCCGCGCCGGTCACGGGCGCGGTCAACTCAATGCCGAGCGCCCCGAGCCGTTCGCCCAGCGACGCCACAAGCCCAGACGGTGGCTCGACACTGAACCGATCCCGGTAGGGCGCGCGGCCATTCCAGCGGATCTCGCGCGGGCCTTCGGGTGCGGCCTCGATGGCCTGCACGATGCCGGCGCGGTCCTTCGTGAGCATCTGCTCCATCGGCAGCACGCCCCACCGCTCGAAGCACCCAGCCCACGCCTCGGCCACCATCCGCCGCGCCTCCTCGTTCACCTGGAGCGATCCGATCGCCCAGTCGACATCCATCAGGTACGGCACCAGGTGAAACAACATGGCCGCCCGCTGGTGGAGGGCATCAATGGTGAACGCCCGCTCCTTGTCGTACCGCGCCTGGATGCGCGTGCTGTCCACCGACACGATGAAGTCGAGGCGCTCGAAGAAGAGGCGGATGGCATCGAGCGACGGGCAGGGATGCACTGACAATTCGTTGATGCTGACGCCCGCGTACTGGAGATCGATCATGCCGCCGCGCAAGGGCGGCGAGTAGTCGATGCGGATGAATGCGGGGTGATTCCGGTACCGCGCGAAGTAGTGCACCTCGTTGCCGTAACAGAACACCCGGACGCTCGGCTGAATATGGACGCCGTGCAGCAGTTGGACGGCAAACGCTTCGACGACCAGCCGCACCTGGTAGGGAATCGAGGGCGCAGGCCCGCTTTGCGACTCCCCTTCCAGATCGACGAACTCGATGTGCCGGCCCACCTCCACGCCGCGGCCCGGCATGGCCACCGCAAGGTCCACCGTGCGGGTGGTTCTCGGACCGGTCCCGATCAGGCCGAATGCCAGCTTGAGTCCGCGCTGATGCAGGTACCGTTTCAATCCGTGCAGGGTCCGGATGTCGGATGGCCCTGTTGGATCCTCAAACGGCTGGACCAGGCGGCACACGTCCATCGGTAGAGGATCTCCGGACGCCAGAGCCAGAGTCCGGCCGATGCGCTCCGCCAGATTCGCATGGACACGCACGAGCGCGGCGGTTTCGTCGCGCACCGCGCGGTCGGTCGACCCGCCGAAGAGCGCGTTGAAGTCGGCGACCAACCGGCGCATCCGATCGAGAACCGTGTTGAGCCTGGCGCGCGTCAGCGGCGCCACATCGAGGATCTCGCCAAGCACGTCGGCGTGCACGACGTTGTAGGCGCGGAATCGGGAGACCAGATCACTGGTGTCCGACGCCCCCGACATCGCGGCCGCACTCCCACCCACGGCAACAATGAGCAGGCGATCGAAGACGCGGCGGACATCGGACAGGCCGTCGAAGATCCTGGCCTCGGCGCGATCGAGCAGCAGCGGAAACGCTCCCGCCACCGACACACCAACCATCGGCCGGGCTTCCAGGCCGAAGTTCACACGCCGCCAGCCGAGCGATGCCACGATGTCGAAGAGCAGGCGCCTGCCACACACGTGCCCGGCGCGCCGAAAAGAATCGAGCGCGGCGGAATCCGTCGCGAGCGGCACGACATCGAGCAGGTCCTGATGCGTCGCGCACGTGTACGTCAGGTAGGGCGCCAGCAGATTCGCGGCCTCGGTGCCAAGCAGGCGCGCGACCAACGCCGCCGCTGGCGATGTGCTGGCGAGGTCGAGCAGTCGGGCCGCCAGGCGACGAATGGCTGGTGTGGAACCCTCCGCGAGCAGGTCGTGGAGCAGATCTTCCCGGCCGCGTGGCAGGATCTTGGTCATCTCGCCGAACGCCGCCGGGCTCGCAAGCGCGCTCCCCTCTTCGTCGGCCCGTTCGGCCAGCGTCGTGAGCACGTGAGGCGTCACAATCAGTCGCCCGGCCAGGCTTAGGCGAACCGTCGCGTCGAGCGCACGCCGCTGCAGACCGGAATCTCTCGCCTCCAGCAGGGCCGACAGAATCGGCCAGGGTTGAGCATGCCGGTCTGCGGCATCCTCCAGCAGCGCGAACAAGGGCGTCACCACGGAACCGACACGACGGCCCGGCCAGACGAGGAGCCGTTCAAGCCAGGCACACCCGCCGGGCGACGTCAGCGTGTCGAAGTATTCGCGCAGGACACCGCAAGCGGCGGCGACACGATCATCGTGAGGCAGGTACCCGGCAAACTCGGTTTCTATGGTGCTGACGGCCTGCTCGAGTTGTGGGTCGCCATCCTCTGATGGGCAAGGCAATCCCGAGAGGGCGGGCAACGTACTTGAATCCGCCGGGCCTGAACCAGCACCTGGCACGGTCCGACTCCCCGGGGAGCAGGCCACCCTGGACAAAGGGGCAGGCGACGCGACGAAGCGAGACGAGTATACACCCCGGCCCCTTCGACTCAGACTCGAACCAGTGCCTTCGTTCAGGGCAAGCCGCGGAAAGGAGCTAGTGCCGGAACATATACGCCAGCTTCACGAAGAACCCGTCCGACGTGCGCGCGAGACGCGCTGTCGGATCGAGCACCAGGTCGCGTGCCAGGCTGCTGCCGTAGCCGAAGAACGCCACGGTGCCCGGCGTCGGCTCATACGAGACGAGCCAGTCCATGCGCAATCCGTCGACGCGCTGCGGCCCCGCGATGCTTCCGTTCACCAGGAGTGGAAAGCCGGTCGCCGGATCCTGCAACGCTACCCGCCGTTCCGATCGGTATTCGGTGATCAGCCTGAAGAACAACGAGCGATTGGGCTGGTACTCGAGCTTGATTCGGGGGATCGTCGTCCGCGCGAACTCAGTCTGATCGCGATCGCGCTCGATGCGCGACGAGACCAGGCTGAGGTCGATGCGAGCCGAGGTGGTCGGCCTCAGCCCAAGCGTCGTCGTCACTCGCGTCTCATGCCCGTTCGAGGCTTCGGCGAAGATGGCCGTGCCAGCGCGGCTCACCTCAACTTCCGCATTGAGCTTCTGAAACACTGGCGTCGTCACCGCGTAAGTACCACCCCAGTTGGTCACGCCGTCGGGCGGTGCAAAGGCCACAGTCGTCCCGCTTGGCTGCCACACGGCGTACGCCTGGTACATCGCCGGCTGAAACCGCACGAAATTGCGGCTGACCTGCGCGCTCAACTGCCACCCGCCGCGAAGTTGGGCCGTCAGGTGGGACTGGTCGCTGCCCTCGATCGCGCCGGTGTGCCCAAACGAGGCGTACCGCCAATCCCGGGTCGGTCCGAAGAAGGTCGTCAGATTCTCCAGCCACGCGCCCCGTTGTCCGTAATACGTGAACCGGTTGGACGCGTGGAATTCGACGATGTCGTTGCGCGGCACGTACCCGGATTGCGTCTCGAACGACTCGCCGAAGCCCACGAGCTTGTAGTTGAATCCCCATCGCCGCGCCGTGCGATCGAACTCGGCCTGCCACATCGGCGAGCTGCTGACGGTGCCATCGCGCTCAGTCCACGAGCCGCCGATCTGTCCGAGCAGGTAGTAGAGACGACCAAACACCCAGCGCGCGTCAGCGGCCACGACTCGATTGAAGGCGCCCGCCGACTCGCGATCGGTAAACGTGAGGCCCGCGAGCGAATCGGAGCCGAAGTCCTGGCGAAGGCGGGCGACATTCACCCAGGCGTGTCCATCACCGGTGGTGTCGGCTGCCGACAGCACGGCGATGCCGGTCCTGCCGACTTTCCCGGTCAGTTTCCCGCCCACAATGGGATCGACGATGCGGCGCGTGTAGACGAGCTGGTTCGGCGTCGCAAACAGCTCGATGCCTTCGAGAAAGAACGGCCGCTTCTCGGCGAAGAAGAGGGCGAAGCGCTCGTTGACCGTCACCTGGCTCGCGTCGGATTCGACCTGGCTGAAGTCGGGATTCACCGTGGCATCAACCGACAGGTTGGTGAACCCGAGCCTGACGTTCGCCCCTGGACTGATGTCGGTCTTGTCCCGGGCGAACTGACCCGCTCCGGTGAGCGCGCCATTCGACGACCCGGTGACGAACGGCTGAATCTCGGTCACGACACCGCGCTGGAGGTCGCGCAACCCCTCCATGGTCCCCGCCTGCGCGAGGAAGCTGGCAATGCGCTTGGCATCGGTCCACGTGTCCTCGCGTCCCGTCCGCTGGGTCTTCCGGGAGAAGTTGATGCCCCAGCGCTGCGGGCCGCTGCCCGGATATCGCAGGCTCTTGAATGGGATGCGGACCTCGACGATGTAGCCGTCCGCGCTGAGCTGGCCCTTCGAGTCGAACTGGTAGTCGGGATTCAGATCAATGGTGCCGCCGAACATGCTGCCGGCATTGAACGCGCCTTCCGTCTGCACGCCGTCTTCCTGCGCCCCGAGCGGATTGACGCCGAAGACAAACGCGCGACGGCGATCGCTGAAGGTATCGAGGAAGATCCGGACCCAATCGTCCTGGCTGATGTTGTCGCGATCGGCAACGGTGGCGCGAATCGACCCGGGGACCGAATCGTGCGCGATGATGCCGAAGTACAGCGCGCTCGGCGAATAGAAGACGAGCACCTCGGTCTGTTCACTGGCCGGCTGGCTGTCGACAGGCCGATACTCGGAGAAACCGGTCAGGCGCGTCGCCTGCGACCACGCGGGCTCGTCGAGCCGGCCGTCGATCGCGATCGTTACATCGATCCGGGGAATCGAAAACGTGGGCGACCCGCGGCCCTTGACCACGACAGCCGATGACGCTGGAGGCGGCACGGCGGGCGGGGGCGCGCTCGCACCGGGAGCCTGAATCAGTCCGAGACACAGCAGGAGTGCAGTCATTCGTCAATCAGTCCGATTGTCGTTGGAACAGGAGGGCTACATGGGGACTGTCGTGAAACAGTCTACCCTTCGACAGTCGTTGAGTTGCGCACAAAGAGGCCTTTTCGGAAACCGTGCAACCTGGGCCCACCCTTCTGTTGCCGTCCGCCACAAGAGTGAGCTCAGGGTTCATGTCATGGGTCGCGCCCCGTCAGCCCGGCTGCCGAGCGCCAGAAATCACTTGTTCAGAGCAGCCATCGTCTGGGCCGGGTAACGAAGCCCCGCCGTGACACCCCTGGGCATGATCTCGTCAATCCGGCGTAGGTCGTCAGCGCTCAGGCGCACAGTGACCGCGCCGGCGTTGTCCTCGAGGTACAGTCGGCGCTTGGTGCCCGGAATGGCGACAATGTCGTCGCCCTGCGCCATGACCCACGCCAGGGCAAGCTGGCTCGGCGTGCAGTGTTTCTCGACAGCCAGCTCTGTGATCCGATCGACCAGTTGCAGGTTCTTCTGAAAGTTCTCACCCTGGAAGCGCGGGTGGCTCCGCCTGACGTCATCGGCGGGCAGATCCTCTGGACGCCTGAAGCGGCCTGTGAGAAACCCACGACCAAGCGGGCTGTACGGCACGAATCCGATGCCCAGCTCACGCGTGGTCGGCAGGATGTCGTCCTCGGGATCGCGGGTCCAGAGTGAGTACTCCGTCTGGATCGCGGAAATCGGATGGACGGCATGCGCGCGCCGGATCGTGGTCGCGGCGGCCTCCGACATCCCAAGGTAGCGCACTTTGCCCGCGTGGACCAGTTCAGCCATCGCGCCGATGGTCTCCTCGATCGGCACACTGGGATCGACGCGATGCTGGTAGTAGAGGTCGATGTGATCGACGCCCAGTCGCTTGAGCGACGCGTCACAACACTGCCGGACGTAATCCGGCTTGCCGTTGACGCCCAGCCATGTGCCTTCGGGACTTCGCATGATGGCGAACTTCGTCGCGAGCACGACGCGGTCCCGCTTGCCGCGGAGAAAGCGGCCGACCAACTCCTCGTTGGTATAGGGCCCGTACATATCGGCCGTGTCGAGGAAGGTGATGCCGAGTTGCAGCGCACGATCGAGCGTGGCCATCGATTCGGCCTCGTCGCGGCCGGAATAGAAATCGCTCATGCCCATGCATCCGAGTCCCAACTCGGAAACCACCAACCCCTGCTGTCCCAATGTCCGCTGTTTCATCGCCGTGTCTCCATGTGCCGCATCAGTCACAGACTTGCGCCCGGCGCCGCGCCAGGCTGCACTACGATCATAACCCTTTCAATTCCCGCACACGTTGCCGGCGCCGAAGATCGCAGTTTCTGCAAGGGGGTCGCGGTGGATCGCGCAGATCACTAGACACCTTCACGGGTCTCATCTTGCCGAATGAAGCAAATCCTTCGTGACCCCGGCCGAAGCCGGGGTCCAGTCCTGGATTCCGGTTCCCCCGGACAGACGACGTGACCACACTTCCAAAAGTCCCTGTAGCCGCGCGACCATCCCGGCTGGCATAATCGCCCGTCATGGGCTTCTCCACAATCGACTATCTGGTCCTGGTTGCGTACCTGGTCGGCATCACGCTGTTCGGCATGCAGTTCCGCCGGTCGCAGCGGACCGTTCGCGACTACTTCATTGGCGGGCGCACCACATCGTGGGTCGTCATCAGCCTGTCGATTGTGGCGGCCGAGACCAGCACACTCACCGTGATTGGCGTGCCGGCGCTGATGTACGCCACCTACGCGCATCCTGAGCAGGGCGGCGCATTCACCTATCTCCAGGTGGTGATGGGCTACATCGTGGCGCGGTTCCTCGTCGCGGCGCTGCTCATTCCCAGGTACTTCCAGGGCCAGTTGATGACCGCGTATGCGCTGCTCGAGAACCGGTTTGGCGTCACCGCCAAGCACGTGGCCGCGTCGTTGTTCCTGGTGATGCGGTCGCTCGCCGAGGGCGTGCGCGTGTTTGCCGCGTCGCTGGTGCTGAGCGCGGTCATCGGGGCGAGTCTGCCAAATCTGCCGAACCTGTGGTTCTGGTCCGTGCTGCTGGTCGGCCTGCTCACGCTCGTCTACACGTTCGAGGGTGGCATTGGCGCCGTGATCTGGACCGACCTGATCCAGTTGGCCATCTACATCGCCGGATCGCTTCTGGCCGCCTACGAGATCCTCCAACTCGTGCCCGGCGGCTGGGGCGAGATTGTCTCGATTGGACGGGAGGCCAACAAGCTGCAGCTCTGGTCGTTCTCGTGGGACCTCAGTCTGCCCTTCACGTTCTGGGCCGGCATCCTCGGCGGCACGTTCCTGACGATGGCGAGCCATGGAACCGACCAACTGCTGGTGCAACGCGTGCTGACGTGTCGGAATCAGCGGGATGGCCAGAAGGCCCTGATCATGAGCGGCTTCGTCGTGCTGTTTCAGTTCGTCCTGTTCCTGACGATTGGGCTGATGTTGTTCGCGTATTACCGCACGCATCCGCAGCCCGCGCTGACCAGCAATGACGAGATCTTCCCCGTCTTCATCGTGAACACGCTGCCGCACGGGATCTCCGGGCTGGTGATTGCCGCGATTTTCGCGGCGGCCATGTCGAACCTGAGCGCGTCGCTCAACTCGCTGGCGTCAACGACCGTGTTGGACTTCTATGCGCCGATGTCCGGCGGACACAAGAGCGATGCCCATCTGCTGAAGGTGTCGCGCTGGGTGACCGCCGCCTGGGGTGTCGTGCTGATTCTGGTTGCGCTGGTGGCGCGGACGTGGGGATCTGTTTTCACGGCCGGGCTGACGATTGCGTCGCTGGTCTACGGCCCGATGCTCGGCGCCTTCGCGCTCGGCGTCTTCACGACGCGGGCGACGACGCGTGGCGTCATCATCGGGATGGCCGTGTCGCTCGGGTCGATGTTGATGGTGCGGCTGAACACGTCGCTCGCATGGACGTGGTATGTGCTGCTCGGCTGCGCGATCTGCGTCACGGTTGGCTACATCGCGAGCCTGGCCGGACCGAAGGAGGCGCGCGCGGCCGGGATTGGGGATTAGGGATTGGGGGTTAGGGATTTGGGATTGGGGATTGGGGGCATTTCCTGGGATCGCCGGGCTCCAGCCCGGCCCATGCCGAGCGGGACTCGGGATTCGGGATTCGGGGTTCCCGGCATTTCCTGGGATCGCCGGGCTCCAGCCCGGCATGCGTCTCGGCCACGCTGGAGCGTGGCGATCCGTGCGCCTGTAAGTGTGCCATGACCCGAGAGGTGCAAGTCCTCTCCAGGCAAACGCTCTCCGGCCTGAAGCCGACGATTACTGCGCCGCCGCGAGGCGGGGTGGGGAGCTATCGGA